>DASVUG010000086.1:0-6659 GCA_036387155.1 Pseudonocardia sp.
GGGAGGGGCACCATGGCTCCGCAGGACAGGCCGGAGCAGGACACGCCGGAGCACGACCAGCCGCAGCAGGACCAGCCGCAGCGGGGCACGACCGGGCAGGACGGGGCGCACCCGGTCGACCGGGTCGACTCCGGGCCGGTCGTCACGCCCGGCGGGGTCGCCGCGCGGCGCCACCGCGTCGTGGTGATCGGCGGCGGCTTCGGCGGCCTGGCCGTCACGCGTGACCTCGACGGCGCCGACTGCGAGGTCACCCTCGTCGACCGGACGAACCACCACCTGTTCCAGCCGCTGCTCTACCAGGTGGCCGCCAGCATCCTGCCGCCCGGGCTGATCGCGCCGGCGCTGCGCAGCATCATCAAGCGCCAGCGCAACGCCCGCGCGCTGCTCGCCGAGGTCGTGTCCGTCGACCTCGACGGGCGCGAGGTGTGCACGGAGGCCCCCGACGGCCGCGCGCTCCACCTGCCCTACGACACCCTCGTCGTCGCCGCCGGCGCGTCGCACTCCTACTTCGGCCGCGACGAGTTCGCCCAGTACGCGCCGGGCATGAAGACCATCGAGGACGCCCGTTTCATCCGCGACCGGATCCTGTCGGCGTTCGAGATGGCCGAGCTGGCGACGGACGCCCAGGAGCGCGCGGAGCTCATGACGTTCGTCGTGATCGGCGCGGGCCCCACGGGCGTGGAGACCGCCGGGCAGATCGCCGAGCTGGCCTACAGCGTGCTGCCGCGCGACTACCGCTCGATCAACACCAACGACGCCCGGATCATCCTGTTGGAGGGCGCCCCGTCGGTGCTGCCGCCGTTCGACAAGAAGCTGCAGGAGTACACGCGCGGCCAGCTCGAGCAGATGGGCATCGAGATCCGTCTCAACACCCTGGCCACCGACATGGACGACGAGTCGGTCACGGTCAAGGGGCCGAACGGCGTCGAGACGATCCGCTGCCGCACCCGTGTCTGGGCCGCCGGCGTCGCCGCGTCGCCGCTGGCCCGCATGCTCGCCGAGCAGACCGGCGCCGAGACCGACCGCGCCGGGCGGGTCGCGGTGAACCCGGACTGCACCCTGCCGGGGCACCCCGAGGTGTTCGCGATCGGTGACATGGTGTCGCTGAACAAGTTGCCGGGCGTCGCGCAGCCCGCGCTGCAGGAGGGCCACTACGTCGCCAAGACGATCAAGGCCCGGCTGGCGGGGCGCCCGGCGCCCAAGCCGTTCACGTACTTCGACAAGGGCAACATGGCCATCATCGGCTACCGCTCGGCGGTCGCCGACGCCTTCCACGTCAAGGTCACGGGCATCCCGGCCTACCTCATGTGGGCGTTCATCCACATCGCGTACCTGGTGGGCTGGGGCAACCGGATCGGCACCCTCTACACCTGGGCGCGCGCCCTGTTCTTCAGCCGCAACCGCGGGCACCGGATCATCACCTTCGAGCAGGCGAACCGGCAGATCGAGAACGAGGAGCCGACGCCGGCGGAGGACAACCCGGAACGGGCGCCGATGGCGACCGGCCGCCAGTCCGACCCCGCGGGCACCGGCCGGCCCGGGTCGGCCGAGCAGACCCCACCCGGGACGCGGACCGCGTGACCCGGCGCGGGGCCGCCGGACGACCCGTTCCCCCCCGCCCGGCCCCGCCCGTCCACCCCGCCGCCGGGAACCGGTGGCACCGGATGGCCGCAGAGCGTGCGTTCGCGCGGTTTACCACGCAAGATGGACGGCATGGCGGATGAGTCGTCCCGGGAGCTCGCCGAGAGTGCCGCGGGCGTGTTGGGACCGGAGTCGGATCTGTTCGAGGACCTGGACGCGGCCGGCTTCGCCGACGCGCTGACCCGGGCCCTGCGGTCCAGCCTGCTGGACCCGGCGGTGCCGCTGCGGGCGTCGCTGGCGCTGGCGACGGAGCTGGCGCAGGTCCCGTGGGTCGCGGGCGCCCGGTGGTTCGGGCGCGAGATCGACCCGCCCGTCCCGGTCGACCCGAAGGACCGCCGCTTCGCCGACCCGGCGTGGAACTCGAACCCCGTGTTCTACGGCCTGCGGCTGGCCTACCTGTCGACGTGCCGGTTCGCCCGCGACGTCGTGGGCTCGGCGTCGGTCGACGACGGCGTGGCCCGCAAGGCCGAGCTGGCGCTGAACGTCGCCCTGGACGCCCTGGCGCCGACGAACTTCCTCCCGACGAACCCGGCGGCGCTCAAGCGGGCGTTCGACACCGCCGGCGCGAGCGTGGCCAAGGGCGCGGCCAACTTCGTCGACGACCTCCTCAACAACGGGGGCCGGCCCCGCCAGGTGGACACGCGCGGCTTCACGGTGGGGGAGAACCTCGCCGCGACCCCGGGCAAGGTCGTGTTCCGCAACGCGCTCATGGAGCTCATCCAGTACGCCCCGCAGACCGAGCAGGTGCACGCCCGCCCGCTGCTGTGCAGCCCGCCGTGGATCAACAAGTACTACGTCATGGACCTGGCGCCCGAGCGCAGCTTCATCGAGTGGGCCGTCCGGCACGGCCGCACGGTGTTCGCCATCAGCTACCTCAACCCGTCCAAGGACATGGGCGGGACGTCGATGGACGACTACCTGCTCGACGGCCCGCAGACCGCGCTGGACGTCATCCAGGAGATCACCGGCGCGGAGACCGTCGACATCGTCGGGCTGTGCCTGGGCGGCGCGCTCACCGCGATCACCGCGGCGTACCTGACCCAGGGCGGCGACAGCCGCGTCGGCACCCTGACCCTGCTCAACACGATGCTCGACTACGCCGAGCCGGGCGCGCTGGGCAACTTCACCGACGGGCGCACCGTCGAGAGGCTGATCAGGAAGATCGAGCGCTCCGGCACGCTCGAGGGCACGTCGATGGCCGGGACGTTCGACGTGCTGCGGGCGAACGACCTGATCTTCAACTACGTCGTGAGCAACTGGCTGCTGGGGCAGGACCCGCCGGCGTTCGACATCCTCGCCTGGAACTCCGACAGCACCCGCATGCCCGCCAAGATGCACGCGTTCTACCTGCGCAACTTCTACGTCAACAACACGCTGGCCGGCGGCACGATGGAGATCGCCGGCCGCCGGATCGACCTGAGCGCGATCAAGTCGCCGACCTACGTGGTGAGCGCGATCAACGACCACATCGTGCCGTGGCAGTCGGCGTACAAGACCAACCGGCTGGTCAGCGGGCCGGTCCGGTTCGTGCTCAGCAGCGGCGGGCACATCGCGGGCATCGTCAACCCGCCGAGCCCGAAGGCCTGGTTCCTCGCCGACGACGACGACGCCGCGTCCCCGACGAGCGCCACCGAGTGGCAGGCGAAGGCCAAGAAGCACACCGGCACGTGGTGGGAGGACTGGACGCGCTGGTCGTCGGAGTCGGCGGGGGAGATGGTCGACCCGCCGCGGATGGGCAGCGACGCGCACCCGGTGCTCGACGACGCCCCCGGGCGCTACGTCCACACCTGATCGGTGTCACCGCCCGGAGCGGCCGGTGCCGCCCCGAGCGGTGGGTGCAGGCCCGAGCGGTGAGCGCAGCATGGTGGCTCTCCTGCCGTCCGAGTGCAGGAAAGCCACCGTGCTGGCGTCCCGGCGGAGCCGCCGGGGCCGGCGGCGCTACTCCGCGGCCGGTACCTCGACGACGGCGATGTGGTTGCCGTCGGGGTCGCGCATCATGAACAGCAGGGGCATGCCCGGCCCCTCCATCGGCTCGTCGACGTCGGCGCCCAGGTCGCGCAGGCGCCGGTGCTCGGCGCGCACGTCGGGGGTCTCGACGCCGATCCCGCCGCCGCCGGGCTGGTCGCCCATCGGCGGGTTCAGCGCCAGCCGGGCGTGCGACCCGGGCGGGGCGACCTCCAGCCAGCGGTACTCGCCGTTCGGGCCGAACCGGGAGTCGCCGCGCACCTCGAAGCCGAGCGTGCCGGTGTAGAAGGCCAGCGCGGCGTCCTGGTCGGCGACGGTGAACATGGTCACGCCGATGTTGTGGATGGTGCTCTTCTCGGGGCTGTGTGCAGCAGTCATGCCGGGTGGACTGCCGGCCCGGACCGAACTCATCGGTCGCGCCGCGACCCGGTCGCGGGACCGGGCGGCCGCGGGGGGTTGCCCGCGGGCCGCGGGGGAAACCGACGGCATGGACCGTGAGAAGGGCGAGTACCTCGACATGGACGAGGACAAGCGCCAGCAGCTCGACCAGCAGGCCGAGGAGTACGTCGACGACGTCGCCGAGCAGCCGGCGGCCAACGCCGAGCCGGAGGTGCGCTACCCCGACCACGGCACCGCCGAGCCGGTCGAGTCCTGACGCCCCCCACCGCAGGTCGGGGGCCCGCCGCCCTATGCTGCCGGTGAGACGACCCCCGGTCGGCGCGGCCCCCGGGCACGGCCGATCCGACGCCGAGGAGGACCACTGAGCGAGCTCGCGAGCGAACCGGTGTCACAGCGCATTCGCGCTGTGTCGGAACTCCCTGGGTCGACCGAGCGCAGCGAGGGAGTGCGATGAGCGGTTCACGCCTGTCCCGGGCCCTCGTCGTCCCGCTCCTCGCCCTCGCCCTCGCCCTGCCGGCGTGCGGCGGGCAGGGCACGGACACCCAGTGCGGCGTCGACGGCTGCACCGTCACCTTCGACCGCACCGGCGGGGCGCAGGTGTCGGTGCTGGGGGTGTCGGCGCGGCTGCTCGGGGTGGAGAACCAGGTCGCGCGGGTCGAGGTCGCGGGGCAGACGGTCTCCGTGCCCGTCGGCGGCGAGGCCCAGGCGGGCGGGTTCACCGTGCGGGTGGAGCAGGTGACCGACACGCAGGTCGTCGTGCGCGTCTCCGCCTGAGCGCGTCCGGCGCCGGTGCCACCCCGCGGGTGCGGACCGGATCGCGCGGTGCCACGCTGCCCGCCATGAGCGAGCAGCAGTGGTACTACTGCCTCAAGCACGGCACGGTGGAGGGTCCGGACGGCTGCCGCGCCGCGGACCGGCTCGGCCCGTACCCGGACCGGGAGACGGCCGCGCGGGCGCTGGAGATCGCCCGCGAGCGCACCGAGGCCGCGGACCGGGCGGACCGCGAGTGGGACGAGCGCGGCACGCGCGACGACTGACGCCGCGCCCGCAGGTGCCCGCGGCGGCCGCGGGCACCCGCGCGACCGGATCTAGGGTGCCGAGCGCAGCCAGCGGTAGCCGTAGGACGGCAGCGCCACCGCCAACGTGCCGTCGTCGCCGACCGTCTCCGTCGACCCGTCCGCGGCGATCACGTCGTACAGGGCGACGCCCTCCAGCCCGGCCAGCGGGAGTGGGGCGGTGACGGCGCGGTCGGCGACGTTGTGCACCGCCACCACCGTGACGCCGTCGACGTCGGCGCGGTGGGCGAGCACCGACCCCGCGTCCGGGCCCGGGTCGAGGACCTGGACCTTCCCCCACGCCAGCTCGGGGCACGCCCGGTAGGCCTCGACGAGACGCCGGAAGAACGACAGCAGCGAGTCCGGGTCGCGGGACTGGTCGCGGACGTTGACGTGCTCGGCGTCGAACGGGGCCGCGGCGAGCGGCGCGGGGAACGTCGACGGGTCGGCGGTGGAGAAGCCCCCGCCCGGCCCGGGCGTCCACTGCATCGGGACGCGGACCGAGAGCCGGCCCTCGGCGGCCAGGTTGTCGCCCAGCCCGATCTCCTCGCCGTAGAACAGCACGGGGGTGCCCGGCAGCGCGAACAGCAGGCTGTAGACCAGGCGCATCCGACGCTGGTCGCCGTCGAGCATCGTCGGCAGGCGGCGGCGGATGCCCCGTCCGTAGACCTGCATGTCCTCGTCCGGCCCGAAGGCGGCGAACACCTCCTGGCGCTGGGCCTCGGTGAGCTTGTCCAGGGTCAGCTCGTCGTGGTTGCGCACGAAGGTGGCCCAGTGCCCGTCCTCGGGCGGTTCCGGGCGCTGCTTGAGCGCGTCGATCATCGGGCCGGCGTCGCCGCGGGCCAGCGACAGGTACATCGCCTGCATGCCGATGAAATCGAAGCACATCGTCAGCTCGTCGGTGGTCCCGCCGCCGTCCCGGACCCCGAAGAACTGCATCAGATCGGGGTAGGGCAGGTTGACCTCGCCGAGCAGCACGACCTCGCCGTTGCGCCGGCGCAGGAACGCGGCGAGGTCGGCCAGGTAGTCGTGCGGGTCGGGCAGCGCGAGCTTGTCCTCGTCGCGCTTGGTCTCGATCAGGAAGTTCACCGCGTCCACCCGGAACCCGGACAGGCCCAGCTGCATCCAGAACCCCATGATCCGGGCGATCTCGTCGCGGACCTCCGGGTTCGCCACGTTGAGGTCGGGCTGGTGGCGGTAGAACTGGTGCAGGTAGTACTGGCCGGTGCCCTCGTCGAGCTCCCAGACGCTCGTCTCCTGGTCCGGGAACACCACGCCCTGCGCCGCGTCCGCGGGCTCCTCGTCGGCCCAGATGTACCAGTCGCGCTTGGGGTCGTCGCGGCTGCTGCGGGCCTGCACGAACCACGGGTGCTGGTCCGAGGTGTGGTTGACGACGAGGTCGGCGATCACCCGCATCCCGCGGTCGCGGGCGGTGCGCACGAACTCGACGAAGTCGCCCAGCGTGCCCAGCCGGGGGTCCACGCCGTAGAAGTCGCTGATGTCGTAGCCGTCGTCCCGGTCGGGGGAGGGGTAGAACGGCATCAGCCAGACGCACGTCACGCCCAGCCGGTCCAGGTGGTCGATCTGCTGGGTCAGCCC
>DASVUG010000087.1:0-5956 GCA_036387155.1 Pseudonocardia sp.
GTGTACGCCCGGCTGCAGCCCCCGGCCTGACCGGTCGACCGGCGGGACGGCGTCCCTCGCCATCGCGTGCACCGGTCGGGGCCCGACCGGTGCGCGCGGCCGCTCAGCCGATGTCCCAGGCCGTCACGACGTCGTCGGTCGTGAGGTGGACCGAGCGGTTGCGCAGGGTGATGCCCTCGGTGATGCGGGCGACGCCGAGGTCGCCGACGGCCTCGGTGCCGGCTCCGATGATGCGGGGGGCCGTGCCCACGATCAGGCGGTCGGCCAGGCCGGCGGCGAGCAGCGAGGTGATCACCTGGGCGCCGCCCTCGACCAGCACGCTGCGCACGCCCTCGGCGCGCAGCTGGCCCAGGGCGGCCTTGAGGTCGACGCCGCCCGGCCCGGGGGGCAGGACGCGGACGCCGGCGCCGGCCGCGCGGACGCGCTCGCGGTCGGTCTCGGCGGAGTCGTCGGTGGTGAGGAAGACGGTCGGGGTGGCCCCGTCGAGGAGACCCTCGAACAGCAGCGCGTCGGACGGGGTGCGCAGCGTCGAGTCGAGCACGACCCGCAGGGGCGACGCGCCGGGCACCATGCGGACGTTGAGGCGGCAGTCGTCGCGCAGCACGGTGCCCACGCCGACCAGCACCGCGTCGCAGGCCGCGCGCAGCGCGTGCGAGAGGGTCCGCTCCTCCTCGCCGCTGATCCACTTCGAGTCGCCGATCCCGGTGGCGATGCGGCCGTCGAGGGTCTGGGCGTACTTGAGGACGACGTAGGGGCGGTCGTCGTGGGCGACGACGTCGCCGAGCAGGTCGATCGCCTGCGGAGGCACCGCGGAGGTCCCGTCGAGCTCCGCGCCGGCGGTGTCGCCGTGGCCCAGCCGGCGCTCCTTCGTGCGCAGGTAGCCGGCGTTGCGCAGGTGCGCGGCCGTGCGCAGCGGCTCGGTGCCCTCGACGGCGACGCCGGCGGCGGCCAGGCCGTGCGCCTTGTCCGGGTTGTTGGTCAGCAGCCGCACCGCGCCGACGCCCAGCGCGCGCAGCACCGCCGCGGCCTCGTCGTAGCGGCGCCCGTCGACCGGCAGGCCGAGGCGCAGGTTGGCGTCCACGGTGTCCGCACCGGCGTCCTGCTCGACGTAGGCGCGCAGCTTGTTGACCAGCCCGATCCCGCGGCCCTCGTGCCCGGTCGCGTAGAGCACCAGCCCGCGGCCCTCGGCGGCGACCCGCCCCAGGGCCACGCGGAGCTGGACGCCGCAGTCGCAGCGCAGCGAGGTCAGCGCGTCGCCGGTGAGGCACTCGGAGTGCAGGCGGGTGAGCACCGGGCCGGGCGTGGTCAGGTCGCCGCGGGCCAGGGCCAGGTAGACCAGCCCCGGCCGCACCTCGAACGCGGTCACGGCGAACTCGCCGAACTGCGTCGGCAACGTCACCCGGACCACGTCCTGCACGTCCTGCACAGCGGTCACGCCGCCACCTCGCCGGCGCTCCGCGGCGTCGTGCCCGCCGGTGCTGTGTGGATCGGTGATCTGGCGAGCTCGATCACGCTGTGCTCCTCTCGAGGTCGGGCGGTCATCGGGTCGGGCGCGGGGGTCGGCCGGACGGCGGGCAGGACCAGCACGACGGCGCCGGGCAGGCAGGCGACGAGGCCGAGGACGCCGTAGACCACGGCGGTGGCCAGGCCCTGCGCCGCGCCGAGCCCGGCGGCGGAGAAGGCCACGGCCAGGACGCCCTCGCGGGGGCCCCAGCCGCCGACGTTCAGCGGGACGACCATCGCCAGCAGGCCCAGGACCAGCAACGGGAGCAGGGTGGACAGCGGGGCGGTGACGCCGGCGGCGCGGGCGGCGACGACGAACAGCGCGAGGTAGCCGGCGAGCGTGACCACCGAGAGCCCGAGCAGGGCGGGCCACGTGCCCCGGGCGAGCACGCCGTCGCGGGCGTCGGCCAGGGCCTCCCGCAGCGCCGCCCTGACGCGGGCGGCGCGGGGGGTGCGGGCGAGGACGAGCCCGAGGGCGGCGACGGCGACCAGGGCGGCGAGCAGCTCCGCCGCCCCCGCGCCGCCCGGCCGGAGCACGTCGACGAGCAGGGCCGGGCGGGCGCCGACCAGGACGCCGACGCCCAGCACGACGATCGCCAGCTGACCGGTGACGCGCTCGAGCGCGACGATCCGCACGCCGCGCCCCACGTCGCCGATGCGGCGGCCGTAGCCCACGGCCCGGTGCACGTCGCCGAGCACGCCGGCCGGCAGCACGGAGTTGAGGAACGTCGCGCGGTAGCAGTCGCCCACGGCGGTGGCCAGGGGCAGCGCGACGCCGAGGGCCCGGGCGACCAGGCACCAGCGGGCCGCGCTCGCGGCGGTGGTGAGCAGGCCGAGGGCGAGGGCGGCGAGGACCGCGCCGGGCCCGACCGAGGCCAGGGCGTCGACGACGGCGCGGCTGCCGAGCTCCGCGACCAGCACGGCGAGGATCGCGACCCCGCCGACCAGCTTCACCGCGGGCCACAGGCGCGCCGCGACGGCGGGACCACCGCGACGGGCCGAGGTCTCCGGGCGGGTCACCGGGCACCCCCGGGGATCGCGAGGACGTCGAGGTGCCCGACGGTGGCGCGCAGGGCGCCGGCGGACAGCGCGGCCAGGCGGCGGTCGAGGTAGGCCGCGGCCTGCTCGGCGAGCGCGGGGCGCTGCGCGCACGCGGCGGCGATCCAGCCGCGCAGCCACTCCTCGAGCAGCGCGGCGGCCCCGTCCTCGGAGTCGTCGGAGCGGAGCTGCCACGGGCTCGGGCGGGTCAGCACCGCCGCGCCGCGGCGGTCGAACGCGGCGACGGCGACGGCCGCGGCGTCCGGGCCGAGCAGGCGGCGCGCCCCGTCCGCCCGCCGCTGGTGGTCGTCGAAGGCGGCGGCGAAGGCGGCGTCCAGCGGCTCGGCCGGGGACAGGCGGGCGCCGCCGGTCACGCTGAGCGTCAGCAGGGCGGGGCACCCGGCGGCGACGCAGGCCCCGGCCAGGGCGTCCACCTCGTCGGCGGTGAGCAGGTCCAGCAGCGCCGACGCGGTGACCAGCGAGGTCCCGGCGAGGTCGGCGGCGCGCAGGCCGGCGAGGTCGCCGCGCTCGGTGCGGGCGGTGACGGGCGCGCCGTCCGCCGCGGTGGCGGGCAGGCCGGTCGCGGCGATCTCCAGCAGCGTGGCGTCCCGGTCGTGCAGCACCCACGTCTGCGGGCCGGGCAGGCGCGGCGCCAGCCAGCGGCCCATCGACCCGGAGCCGCAGCCGAGGTCCCGGACCACGAGCGGCGCGGCCAGGCGGGGAGCGAGCAGGTCGACCAGCTCGGGCGCGCGGGCGGCGGCGTCGGCGGGCTCGCGCAGGGCGAGCCAGTCCGGCGCGCAGACGGGCGAGCCGGGCGTGCTCAACCGCGCGTCCCACTCCAGCGTTCCCATCGGTTCACCGCCTCGTTCGCGCACCGTGCCGTCACCTCCCAGTCGTCCAGCATGCCGTGTCTCTTCTGCGCGCTTCGCCGGAGTTCGGTCCGGAGCGCGGGGCGCCCGAGCCACGCCCGCAGCGCCGCCGCCCAGGCCGGCGGGTCGTCCGCGGGCACGAGCAGGCCCGGCACCCGCCCGTCCGGGTCGCGCCCGACCGTCTCCGGCAGGCCCCCGACGGCGGCGGCGAGCACGGGCAGCCCCCGGGCCAGCGCCTCGGTGACGACCATGCCGTAGGTCTCGGCGCGCGAGGGCACCACCAGCAGGTCCGCGGCCGCGTAGGCGGCGTCGAGGTCCGACCCCACCCGGGGCCCGGCGAGCCGGACGCGCGCGTCGAGCCCGTGCCGGGCGATCGCGGCGCGGACGGCGGCGACGTGGGCCGGGTCGCGGTCGACGGGACCGACGAGCTCGCAACGCCACGGCAGGTCCGCGACCTGCGCCAGGGCGGCGACGAGCACGTCCTGGCCCTTCGTCGGGGTGAGGGATCCCACGCAGAGCAGCCGGCCGCCGCCGGCCGTGCCGGGCGCGGGCGGGGCCGGGTCCACCCCGGGGGCGGCGACGGTGATCCGCTCCGGGTCCAGCCCGTGCCGCGCGACGAGCCGCCGGGCGGTCCAGGGGCTCGTGGCGACGACCCCGGCCGCGGCGGTCAGCGTCGCCCGCTCCCGGGCGTGCAGGGCCGGGTCCGCGCCCGTCTCGTCACCGAGAGGCAGGTGCACCAGCACGACGACGGCCAGGCGACGGGCCGCGGGGACGACCACCTCGGGCACGCCGCAGGCCACCAGCCCGTCGACGAGGACGGCCGCGCCGTCGGGCAGGGCCGCGAGGGTGGCGGCGAGCGCGGCGCGGGCGGCCCGGTCGGGGTGCGGCCAGGCGCCGGCGACCGGCAGCTCGTGCACGGGCCGGTGGTCCGCCAGGCCGCGGACGAGCCGGCGGTCGTAGGCGTTGCCGCCGCTGACCCGGGCGGGGTCGTCGACGTCGCCGGGCACGACGACGTGCACGGGGGCGGCCAGCGTCGTGCACATCCCCGCCGTCACAGGTCCCGCTCGTAGCTCGCCCACGCGACGTGGGACTCGTGCAGCGTCACGGTGATGCCGGCCAGGCCGCGGGCGCCCTCGCCCAGCGCGCCGGCGTGCACGGCGGCGGCCAGCCGGTCCGCGACCACCTTGGCGAGGAACTCCGTCGAGGTGTTGACGCCGGCGAAGTCCGGCTCGTCGTCGAGGTTGCGGTAGTTCAGGGCCGCGAGGACCTCGCCGAGCGCCCGGGTGGCGAGGCCGATGTCGACGACGAGGTTGTCCGCGTCCAGCTCGGGGCGGGCGAACGTCGCGTCGACCACGAACGTCGCCCCGTGCAGGCGCTGCGCCGGCCCGAAGACCTCGCCGGTGAAGCTGTGGGCGACCATCACGTGGTCGCGGACGGTGATGCGGAACAACGCGCCTTCTTCCTCGCTAGTACCCCTCGCGGTAGGTGACACGGACGCACAGCGCGGACGGTTCACCGGCGATCCGCGGCATCTCCGCCGGCAGGTCCGCGAAGGCCACCTCGCGGGTGATGAGCGCGTCGAGGGCCGGGTCGGCGAGCAGGTCCAGCGCCAGGGCCATCCGGTCGGCGAAGCTGCGCCGCCCGCGCCGGGCCGCGGCGACGGCGCCGACCTGGCTGGCCCGGATCGCGAGTCTCCTGGAGTGGAACGCCTCGCCCAGCGGCAGCGTCACCGGCCGGTCGCCGTACCAGCTCAGCTCGAGCACCTCGCCGTCGTCGGCGAGCAGCCGCAGGCCCGTCGCGAGGCCGGCGTCGGTCGCGCTGGCGTGCACGACGAGGTCCCGGTCGGTGGCGGCGTCGGCGGGCAGGGCGAACCGGACCCCGAGCGCGGCGGCGACCGCCGCCCGCGTCGGGTCGACGTCGACCAGCTCGACGTCGACGCCGGGGAAGCGGGCGAGCAGCGCGGCAACACTGCACCCGATCATCCCGCCGCCGACCACCGTCGCCCGGTCGCCCAGCAGGGGGGCGGCGTCCCAGAGCGCGTTGACGGCCGTCTCGACCGTCCCGGCGAGCACGGCCCGGGCCGGCGGCACGGCGTCGGGCACCACCGTGACGGCGGCGGCGGGCACGACGTAGCGGGTCTGGTGCGGGTAGAGGCAGAAGACGGTCCGGCCCCGCAGCCGGTCGGGGCCCCGTTCGACCACCCCGACGTTGAGGTAGCCGTACTTCACCGGCGCGGGGAACGCGCCCTCCTGGAACGGCGCCCGCATCCGCTCGGCCTGGCTCGTCGGCACGCGACCGGCGAAGACGAGGGTCTCGGTGCCGCGGCTGACGCCGGAGAACAGGGTGCGCACGACGACGTCGTCGGGGCCGGGGTCGGGCAGCGCGACCGGTCGGATCTCGCCCACCCCGGGCGCCCGCAGCCAGAACGCCGCCGGGGTTGCGGGTCTGTGATGCACGTCATACCTCGGATCGTTGCGATGTGTTTCGACCGGTGAACCCCGCCCGCCGGGCGGCCCCGCCGAGCAGCGTGTGCAGGCCGACCGCGG
>DASVUG010000088.1:0-2233 GCA_036387155.1 Pseudonocardia sp.
GCCGACGGGGTCCGCACCGACCGGGTCCGTGCTCAGGGGGGCCGTACCCGCCGCGCCCGCACGATCGAGCCCGGCGGTCGGCAGGGTGACCGGGGCGGACGTTCCCGGTCCGGTCGGTAGCGCCGGGGCGGCGGCGGTGCGCGGGCCGTCCGGTCCGGCGGGCCGGTCGCGAACCCGCGCTGCGGTGCCGGCGGCGGCCCCGTCGGGCGGTGGCGTCCGACCGTCGGCCGGTGCGCCGCGTTCGGCCGGACGGGAACCCGACGGCGACCCCGACCGCGGCGGCCCGGCGTCCGCCCGCGCGAGCGACGCGGCCTCCTCGGCCGGCACCTCGGCACCCTGCTCGACCCGAGCCCCGCCGCCCTGGTCGACCGGCACCGCGGCGCCCGGCCCGACCCGCGTCCCGACACCCTGCGGCACCGGCGCCCCGACACCCTGCTCGACCGGCGCGCCCTGCGGGACCGGCGTCTGCTGCGCCCGGGGCGCGGCCGGCGGCGTCGACGGCCTCCCCGGGTTCGGCGCGGACGGGGTGGACGCCGCCGGGGACGTGGCGGGCGATCCTGCGCCGGGGGCCAGGGACCGGCTCGCGCGGACGAAGCTCCGCCGGGCGGCGGCCGCCTCGGTGTCGCCGGGTTCCGGCGGGGGCGCCGCCGCCGTCTCCCCGTGGGGCACCGGCGCGGGCGCGACCGCCGCGCGGCGCTCGAGCCGTTCGAGCCGCTCCAGCACGGCGGGCTCGTCCGTGGACGCCGCGGGCAGCAGCATCCGCGCGCACAGCAGCTCCAGCAGCAGCCGCGGCGCCGTCGCCCCGCGCATCTCGACCAGCCCCGCGTGCAGGATCTCGCCGTGGCGCACGAGCGTCGCCGGGCCGAGCCGCGCGGCCTGCTCCGCCATGCGCTCGAGCTCCTCGCCGCCGACGTCGATCAGACCGCGCTCGGCGGCGTCCGGGATCGCCTGCAGCAGGGTGAGGTCGCGCAGCCGCTGCAGCAGGTCCGCGGCGAACCGCCGTGGGTCCAACCCGGCCTCGACGAGCCGGTCGACGGTCTCGAACACCGTCGCCCGGTCCCCCGCGCCCAGGGCGTCCACCACGTCGTCGATCAGCGCGACGTCCGTGACGCCCAACAGCGCGACCGCGCGCTCGTAGGTCACGCCCTCCGGCCCCGCCCCGGCCAGGAGCTGGTCCAGCACCGACAGCGAGTCGCGCGCGGACCCGCCGCCGGCGCGCAGGACCAGCGGGAACACCGCCGGCGCCACCACGGCGCCCTCGTCGGCGCAGATGCGCTCCAGGAGCCCGCGCATCGTGCCCGGCGGGATCAGCCGGAACGGGTAGTGGTGCGTGCGCGAGCGGATCGTCGGCAGCACCTTCTCCGGCTCCGTGGTCGCGAAGACGAAGACCAGGTGCTCCGGCGGCTCCTCGACGATCTTGAGCAGGGCGTTGAAGCCCTGCGGGGTGACCATGTGCGCCTCGTCGACGATGAACACGCGGTAGCGCGACTCGGCGGGCGCGTAGAAGGCGCGGTCGCGCAGCTCGCGGGCGTCGTCCACACCGCCGTGTGACGCGGCGTCCAGCTCGACGACGTCGATGTTGCCCGGGCCCTCGGGTGCCAGCGCGACGCAGGACGGGCACACCCCGCACGGGTCCGGCGTCGGCCCGTCCACGCAGTTCAGGGAGCGGGCGAGGATCCGCGCCGACGACGTCTTCCCACACCCGCGCGGCCCGGAGAAGAGGTACGCGTGGTTGATCCGGCCGGCCGCCAGCGCCGTGCGCAGCGGCTGCGTGACGTGCTCCTGCCCGACGACGTCGGCGAACCGCCCCGGTCGGTGCTTCCGGTACAGAGCCAGCGCCACGCCGCGAGGCTACCCACCGCGACCCGGCCGGCGGGGCCGACCCGGAGAAGAAAAGCGGGCCCGCGCACCCGCCAGAGCCTGCGGACCCTTGCTGCCTTCCGGCCCTGGGGGGGTTGGCAGGATGTGCGCCGCGCGGAACCCGTCTCAGAGCATAGCCTGCCCGCCGGGGGTGGCGGCGCGGAGGCTAAGCTTCGCGGCGGAGGATTCGCCTAGTGGCCTATGGCGCACGCTTGGAAAGCGTGTTGGGTGCAAGCCCTCGCGGGTTCGAATCCCGCATCCTCCGCCACCCGACCAGCGCGCGGAGGCTCACCGCGGCGGCGGACCGCTCGTGACGCGCCAGTAGTAGCCGTCGGGGTCGAGCAGGCGGAAGTCGGTCAGCCCCCACGGCCGG
>DASVUG010000089.1:0-3211 GCA_036387155.1 Pseudonocardia sp.
GGCGTCGGTGACCCCGCGGGCCTCGTGCAGGACGACGAGCCCGCCGCGCGGCGGGCCGACGGGCTCCGCCACCGTCAGGCGCTGGGCGCTGCCGTCGACGAGGGGGACCGTCTCGGTCCGGATGTCGTCGGTGCGCTGCCCGCTGGAGTTCATGCGTTCAGCCTGGCACGCCGGACGACCTGCGGGGGCACCGGACCGGCCGGCTCCGCTGCACGGCGGCGTGGGTGCGGCGGGGCACGCATTAGGGTCGGGCGCCATGGCCCCGATCCGCCCCGACCTCGCGACGCTGCCCGCCTACGTGCCGGGGCGGAACATCCCGGGGGCGATCAAGCTCGCCAGCAACGAGGTCGCCCTGCCCCCGCCGCCGGCGGTGCTCGCGGCCATCGCGGAGGCCGCGGCGGGGGTCAACCGCTACCCGGACCTGACGGTGTCGGCGCTCACCGAGCGGCTGGCCGGCGACCTCGGGCTGGACCGGGCGCGCGTCGCCGTCGGCTGCGGGTCGGTGAGCCTGTGCCAGCAGCTGGTGTCGATCACGTGCCGGGAGCCCGGCGACGAGGTCGTGTACGCGTGGCGGTCGTTCGAGTCGTACCCGATCGTGACGCAGGTCCAGGGCGCGACGAAGCGGCCGGTGCCGCTCGACGACGGCTTCCGCCACGACCTCGACGCGATGGCCGCCGCGGTCACCCCGCGGACGCGGCTGGTGTTCGTCTGCAGCCCGAACAACCCGACCGGGACGGCCGTGCACCGCGCCGAGCTCGAGCGCTTCCTGGGCGCCGTCGGGCCGGACGTGCTGGTCGCGCTGGACGAGGCGTACCGCGAGTACGTCACCGACCCCGACGCGGTCGACGGCACGACGCTGCTGGACGCGCACCCGAACCTGGTGGTGCTGCGGACGTTCTCCAAGGCCTACCGGCTGGCCGGCCTGCGCGTCGGCTACGCGCTCGCCACCGCCGAGGTGAGCCAGGCGCTGCAGAAGGTCGGGTCGCCGTTCGCCGTGAGCGCCGTGGCCCAGGCGGCGGCGCTCGCGGCGCTGGACTGCCGGGCGGAGCTGCTCGCCGCGTGCGCCGAGGTGGAGGGCGAGCGGGAGCGGGTGCGCACGGCGCTGCTCGCGGCGGGCTACCGGGTGCCGACGTCGCAGGCGAACTTCGTGTGGGTGGCGCTCGGCGAGGCGACGGCGGCGTTCGCCGCGCACTGCCTGGACCAGAAGGTCGTCGTGCGGCCGTTCCACCCCGAGGGCGTGCGTGTCACGATCTCCTCGCCGGAGGAGAACGACGCGCTGCTCGCCGCCGCGCTGTCGTTCTCTCAGGCCTCGAGCGCGTAGCCCCCGCCGCGGACGGTCCTGATCCGCTCCGAGCCGATCTTGCGGCGCAGGTAGGAGATGTAGACCTGCACGAGGTTCGCCGACACCGGCTCCGACCAGGCCTGGCGGGCCAGGCGGTCCGACGACACCACGGCGCCGGCGTCGTCCATCAGCGCCACCAGGACGGCGAACTCGGTGGGCGAGAGGGCCACGCGGCGCCCGTCGACGTGGACCTCGCCGAACTCGGTGTCGACGGTCAGCTCGCCGTGGCGCAGCACCGCGCTGCTGCCGACCGGCCCGAGGCGCAGCCGCAGCCGGATCCGGGCCGCGAGCTCGTCGACGGCGAACGGGCGCAGGAGGTAGTCGTCGCGGTCCCCGCGCAGCTGCCCCAGCAGCCCGGCCCGGCGCTCCCGCGGGGTCACGGCGATGACGGGGACGTTCGGCGCCTCGGACTGCACGGCCGCCAGCACCGCCGCCTGGTCCGGACCCGGCAGCTCCACGTCGAGCACCAGGAGCGCCGGGTCCCGGGCGCGGACGGCGTCGAGCACCGCGATTCCGTCACCGACCGGGGTGACGGAAACGCCCTCGGAGCGCAGCACGCGCACGACGGAGGCCGTCGCGGCGGTGGGCGGCAGTGCGAGGAGTACGGGTTCATGGGGGGGCACGGCGGACCCCGCCACCGGGAGGACCGGCATAGGCGAGGACACACCCCCCGGGGGAGCGGCGGGGAGCATCGAGAGCACTCTGCCCGCAACGGGCAGTCATCACAATCGGCTAACGGAGGGACATCTACTCGATTCCAGGACCGTTCGGCGCAACCTGAGAGATTCGTTGGACCGATCGGCGCAGTACAAGACCGGCCGGCGCGGCCCGCGGCGTGCCGCACGGCGATCCGGCGCGCTTCGCCAACCCCTCGGCGCCGCCGCGCAACCACGGCTCTCAGGTTCATCGATCACAGCCCGTGATCTTCCTAAGGTTGCCCCCACGCGATGGCACGCACCATCCTCCCCACCCGCCCCGCCCGGCGCTCCCCACCGGGCGGGGCGGTGTCGTCACGGCTTCAATCGACGGGTGCTCATCCACCACGACCGCCGCGGCGGCGGCGCGCCGCTCGTCCTGGTCCACGGGCTCGGCGGGTCGTCGCGCTCGTGGGACCTGGTCGTCGACGGACTCGCCGCGCACCGCGAGGTCGTCGCGCTGGACCTGCCCGGGTTCGGGAAGAGCCCTCCGCTGCCCGGGACGAGCGTGGCCACCCTGGCCGACGCCCTCGCCCTGTTCCTGGCCGCACAGGGCCTGGCACGGGCCGACCTGGTCGGGACGTCGTTGGGCGGGCGGCTCGTGCTGGAGATGGTGCGCCGCGGAGTCGGGCGGCACGTCGTCGCGCTCGGACCGGGGGGCTACTGGAACGGCCCGGAGCGCGCGTTCCTCGTCGCCTCGCTACGGGCGTCGATCGCGACGGTCAGGCGGCTGCGGCCGGCGCTGCCGCTGCTCGCCGGCAACCCGGTGACCCGCAGCGCCCTGCTCGCCCAGTTCTCCGCCCGCCCCTGGGCGGTGCCCGGCGACGTCGTGCTGCGCGAGCTGCGCGGCTTGGCCGACGCCCCCGCTGTCGACGCCGCGCTGACCTCGCTCGCCGCAGAGCCGCCGCAGCAGGGCGTCGCCGCGGGCACGGCCCCCGGCCGGGTGACGGTGGGCTGGGGCCGCTGGGACCGGCTCACCCTCCCGCCGCAGGCCCGCCGCGCGCTGCGCGCCTTCCCGGACGCCACGCTGCACCGGTTCGCCCACAGCGGCCACTTCCCGCAGTTCGACGAGCCCGCCGAGACGGTGCGGGTGGTGCTGGGAGCGACGGGCTGAGCCCGCGGTGACCTCCCGTCGGCCGTTCCGAGGAGGACGACCGTGCCGTCAACCGTCGAG
>DASVUG010000090.1:0-7867 GCA_036387155.1 Pseudonocardia sp.
GCTGCTCGGGCCGAGCATCATGCCCGGCGGCGACCCGGCGGCCTACGCGGAGGTCGAGGAGATCCTGACCGGCATCGCGGCCGTCGTCGACGGCGTCCCGTGCTGCGTGCACGTCGGCCCCGGCGGGGCCGGGCACTACGTCAAGATGGTCCACAACGGCATCGAGTACGCCGACATCCAGCTCATCGCCGAGGCGTACGACCTGCTCACCCACGTCGCCGGCCTGGACGCCCCGGCGATCGCGAAGATCTTCGAGCAGTGGAACGCGGGCGACCTGGACTCGTTCCTCATCGAGATCACCGCCAAGGTGCTCGCCAAGACCGACGCGAAGACCGGCGGCCCGCTGGTGGACGTCATCGTCGACCAGGCCGAGCAGAAGGGCACCGGCACCTGGACGGCCGTGGACGCCCTGCAGCTGGGCGTGCCGCTGACCGGCATCACCGAGGCGGTGTTCGCCCGCGGCCTGTCCGCGCTGCGCGACGAGCGCCGGAAGGCGTCGACGACGCTGTCCGGCCCCGAGCCGGGGCAGGGCGACGACCGCGAGGACCTGGTGGAGGACATCCGGCTGGCCCTCTACGCGAGCAAGGTCGTGGCCTACGCGCAGGGCTTCTCGCAGATGCGCGCGGCGAGCGAGGCCAACGGCTGGGGCCTGCAGCTCGGCGAGATGGCCAAGATCTGGCGCGGAGGCTGCATCATCCGCGCGCGGTTCCTCGACCGGATCACCGAGGCCTACGCCGAGCACGGCGACGTCGAGAACCTGCTGCTGGTGCCCTACTTCACCGAGGCCGTGGCGAACGCGCAGGACGCGTGGCGGCGGGTGGTGACGGTGGCGACCGAGCAGGGCGTGGCCATCCCCGCGTTCTCCTCGTCGCTGTCGTACTACGACGGCTACCGGCGCGAGCGCGGCCCGGCCAACCTGATCCAGGGCCTGCGCGACTACTTCGGCGCCCACACCTACCGCCGCACCGACGCCGAGGGCTACTTCCACACGCGCTGGAGCCAGGACGGCAGCGAGGTCGCGGCGGGCGGGCAGCCCCGCAGCGCGGCCAGCGGCTCGGTCGCCGCTCCGGGCGGGAGCGAGCAGTCCCGACGCGACGACACGCCGGACACCGGGCCGACGAAGGAGTAGCCGGCGCGCTAGACGAGGGCGTCGAGGTCGATCCGGACGGGGAACGGCTCGGTGGTGGTGAAGGTGCCGACCACCGGGCCGGGATCCATGTAGCCGAAGGCGCCGGCTAGGTGATGCGCGGTCAAGGTGATGCGCTCGCCGGGCTCACCGAGGTCGACGACCCAGTAGTGCGGGATACCGGCGTCGGCGTACTCGCTGCGTTTGAACACCTTGTCCACTCGGCGCGAGCCGGGAGATACGATCTCGATCGCGACCCGGATCTCATCGGCCCGCAACACCCCACCCTCATGGCGTCGACGAGCCAGGCCCGCGCGCGTCACGACGACGATGTCCGGAGCACGAACGGTTCCCGGTGCCGCTGGTGGGACAAGCCGGAGGTCGACGTCGACGTCGACGACTGGACGCAGGTCGGCGGGCACGTGGTCGCGCAGCTGGTACATCAGCTCGTTCAGGGCGATCTGGTGCTCCGGGACCGGTTTCGGCGACACGATGAGGTTGCCTTCCTGCAGCTCGTAGCGCACTCCGTCCGGGTCCTCACCGAGCGCCAGGTAGTCCGCGACCGTCAGCAGACGGTGGGGCTGTGAAGAAAGCGCCGTCATGGCGCCGAGTGTGGCACGGCGCACCGACGGTCCGAGGCCGATCGGCCCGGCCCGACCCGCGGCGACAGGGGTGCGGCGACGCTGTCACCGGCGGTGGACCACCGGTGCGGCGGGCTCAGGTCCAGTACAGGCTGCGGGCGGCGGGGAGGCGCTCGGCGAGGGCGTCGTCGAACCAGGTCCGCAGCTCGCGCATGGCCTCGGCCGGGTAGACGTACTTGACCGCGCCGAACTTGCCGAACTTGCGGCGGCGGGCGTCCGTGTCCATCTCCAGCTTGGTGCGCGGGTACCAGGTCTCGAGCGTCTGCTTGCTGTTCGGCGTGAACCGGTGCGTGATGCACTCGACGGTCAGGTCCAGCCCCGCCACGCCGTCGAGCTGGGCCGCGGCCGCGTCGAGCAGGGCGCCGTACTCGGCGCGCCAGTCGCCGACCGGCATGATCGGCGCGATCGTCAGGCCGACCGGGTAGCCGGCGCGGGCCAGCGCCCCGAGCCCCGCCAGGCGGGTGGCGACCGGATCCGTCCCGCCCTCGAAGCGCGCCGCGGACGCGGAGTTCACCGAGGAGCGGATGCGGGTCCGCCCGCCGTGCGGCAGGTCGAGCAGCGGGCTCACAGCGCCGAACTTGGTCGTCGCCCGCAGCTGCACCGGGCCCGTGAAGGCGTGCGTGCCGACGTGCGCGATCGCCGCGGCGAGGCTGCCGGTGAGGTGCTCGATGCCCAGCGGGTCGGTGTAGCAGGAGGCCTCGAACGTGGTGCCCTCGTGCCCGCGCTCGACCGTGCCGGAGGTGACGCGGCCGGCGCCGACGTAGGCGTCGAGCCCGGCGAGGATCTCGTCGAGGTCGGCGTACACGCGGGTGACGGGCGGCCCGGCGAGCGACCCGGCGAGGTAGCAGTACTGGCAGTGCGCGGGGCAGCCCTCGGCGAGGTCGACGCGCCAGTCGGCGCTCGGCGGGATCGGCTGCAGCTTGCGCTTGGCCGCCGGGCTGACCACCACGGCGAGCGTCGCCTTGGCGCGCGCGTAGGTGGCGCGCTCGTCCTCGCCGCGCAGGCCGGTGAGCCGGTCGCCCTTCAGGAACTCGACGTCGTCGACGCCGGCGGCCGCGACGCGGCGCAGGATCTCCGCCGTGTGCGGGCGCTCCGCGGCGGACCGGGTGACGACGACGTGCCGCGGGGTCCAGAGGCGGGTGCGGTCGGGCGCGACGGGGGCCACGGGCAATGCGGTCACACCGACTCCTCGCTGACGCTCGTCGCCGCCGTGCCCGACGGTTCTGTGTCGAACCGTGACCTCGCAAGCTCGCTCACACGTTGTTCAACCGGATGGACACCACAGTCCTTCCCGGTTCGCGAACTGGCTGTTGTCCGTGCCAGGAAGGCCACCTTCACCGCGCCCGGTGCCGTGAAGGTGGCCTTCCTGGCATGCGGGACGGGTGCGGCGGACCGGGCCGGGGCGGGGGTCAGGTCCGCGCCGGGGTCCCGAGCGCGACGTCGACGAGGTCGAACACCCGCATGGTGCCGGGCCGGGTGGCGGCGCAGGTCAGCGGGCGACCGGTGGCGACCTGGCGCTGGCGCAGCACGACCGTCGCGGCCGGGTCGGCGAAGGTGACGTGCCACGTCCCCGCCGCGTCGCCGCGCACGTCCACCGGCACCAGGGTGTCCACGCCGTGGTCGCCGGTCGCCTCGCGGGCGTGGTGCTGGGCCGCCTGCACGACCGGGGGGAGCGATGCGCGTCCGCGGACCCCGCTCTCGGGCAGCAGGCCCGCGGCGTAGCGCGCCGCGACCTCCGCCGCGTCCTCCGGCGGCACCCGTGCGAGGACGATCCCGTGGGGCAGCAGCACCGCCGCGGCGGCGAACCGGCAGCCGCCGACGTGGCTGCACTCCCACGTCGCGTCGGGAGCCGCGGCGGCGAAGGCGGCGGCGAGCGGGCGGCCGCGGACCGCGCAGCAGGTGTCGTGCCGGCCGTGGGTGCACACCAGGAACAGCGGCCCGTCGGCCGGGGCGCCGGCGGACGGGTCCCCGACGACGCCGACGAGCTCGCGCTCGTCGGCGAACCAGCCGGCCCGGACCCCCTCGCGGCCCGGCCGGGAGTCGACCCGCAGCCAGCGCCGGCGCCCGTCCCCGTCCGCGGCCGCGCGCCCCGGGCGGCGGACGAACAGCACCCGCCCGCCGTGGGTGACCGCCCACCGGTCCAGCGCGCCCGCGGCCGCCCGGTCGACCCGCGGGTCGGCGAGCACCACGCGCTCCCACGGGCCGGGGTGCTCGACGAGGAACCACTGCTGCGCGGGCGGGGCCGAGCCGGGGAGCGGGTCCCCGGCGGCCTCGGCGACGGCGGCGCACTGAGGCCACCGCGTCGCGCCGGACGCGTGCGTGGTCACGGCCGCCCGGCGGGCACCAGGACGCCCTCGCGCAGCAGCCGCCGCACGAGCACCACCTGGTCGTCGTCCTCCATCCCCGGCAGGCTACCGACCGCGACGGCGTCGCCGCCGAGCAGCGCGCGCAGCGCCGGCTCCGTGCGCGCCGGGAAGCCGACCTCGCGGTCCGGCAGCTCCAGCACCACCCGGCCGCCGGTCGCGTCGCCGGTCCGGCGCAGGCGGTGCCGCAGCCCGCCGCGCAACCGGACGGCGTCGCCCGCCGCCAGGCCCGCCGCGAACGCCGTCACGGCCAGCACGCCGACGGGCTCGGGCCGGGCCCCGGTCCACACCTGCCGGCGGACCCGGCGGGCCACGGCGTCGGCCGGCACCCGGGCCAGCGCCGCGGCGAAGGCGGTGCGCACCGCGTCGACGTGCGGGGCGAGCGCCTCGGGGTCGGCCACGTCCAGCCCGAGCGGCAGGGTGGCCCGCAGCTCCGGGTCGTCCGCGACCAGCGCCGTCAGCGCCTCGACCAGCGCGAAGCGGGTGACGACGTGCACCCCGACGGTCAGGTGCGCCGACACCCCGCCCAGCGCCGTCGCGGCGTGCAGCCAGCCCCGGGGCAGGTAGAGCACGTCACCGGGCTCGAGGACGGTGTCGATCGCGGGTTCGGTGTCGCGGGCGGCGGCGGCGACGGCGGCGCCGCGCTGCCCCCACGGCTGCGTGCGCAGGGGGTCGGGGAGCACCGGCGCGTGGATCGTCCAGTGCTTGCGGCCGGCGAGCTGCATCACGAACACGTCGTGGACGTCGTAGTGCGCGGAGAACCCGCGCGACGACGGCGGCGTGACGTAGGCGTTGGCCTGCACCGGGTGGCCCAGCTCGGCGCCGAGCCGGGTGCACAGGTCGATCACCGACGGCCAGGTGCGGTGCAGGGCCTGCAGCACCACGGTGGCGCCGTCGGCGAACAGCGCCGCGACCTTGTCGTCGCGGACCTGGTCGCCGATCTCGGCGCCGACCCCGCCCGGCGCGGTGAACGCCGACGAGTCGAGCACCTGCCCGGCCTTCGCCATCCGGATGAAGGGGGTGCGCAGGCCGCGGCGCGACAGCAGCTCGTCGACACCGTCGAGGTCGAGCACGTCGCGGAAGGCGTCGGGGCCCGCGCCGCGGTCGGCGGCGCGGGTCAGCAGCGGGGCGCGGCCCCAGTGTTCGGCGCCGAAGGCGTCCGGGTCGGCGACGCAGCGGGCCAGCGCCGAGGAGGCCGGCGCGCCCGCGGCCGGGCGGCCGGCAGCGGGCCGCCCGTCCGCGGGGACGTGCAGGTCGGCGTGCGTCATCGGCGGGGCACCGTCAGCTGGCACCGCTGTCCGCGCCGCCGTCGGCTCCACCGTCGTGCACGCCCGGGGTGCCGTCGCCGGCGCCGGAGTCGGCCGGGCCCTCCTGACCAGCGCCGCTGTCCGCGCCGCCGTCGGCCCCGCCGTCGTGGACGCCCGGGGTGCCCTCGCCGGCGCCGGAGTCCGCGGGGCCCTCGTAGCCGACCCGGGACAGCGAGTCCGCGCCGTCGGCGCCCGAGTCCGCGCCCCCGTCGGCCCCGCCGTCGTGCACGCCCGGGGTGCCGTCGCCGGCCCCGGAGTCCGCCGGGCCCTCGCCCTCGTGGCCACCGGTCGTCGTCATGTCGTCGTCGTCGAGCGCCATCGGTCCTCCTGAGGGGTGTCTCTGGGAATGTCTCTGCGCGGGCACGGTGATCGTGCCCGACTACCCCGCGCCCCGCCCGTCCAGTCCCGGCGGCCGGGAGGGCGGTGCCACCCGTGCACCGGCGGTGGTGACGCCGTCTTTGGGTACTCTTTACCCGAGCGCGGTTGTGCGGTCCGGCATGCCGCGGTAGACCACCCGAGGGGCCTGGCACCAGCGGGCGAACAGACGAGGAGTACCGGCACCGTGCTGCAGATCAGCGGTCTGGAGTGGGCGGTGACGATCGGCCTGGTCGTCGCGCTGCTGGCCCTCGACCTCATCCTGGCGGCGGCGCGGCCGCACCGGGTCGGCTTCAAGGAGGCCACCGCCTGGTCGGTGTTCTACATCGCCGTCGCGCTGGCCTTCGGGGCCTGGATGTGGGCCGCCCACGGGAGCGAGTTCGGCACCGAGTACCTCGCCGGCTACATCGTCGAGAAGAGCCTCTCGGTCGACAACCTGTTCGTCTTCGTGATCATCATGACGACGTTCGCGGTGCCCGAGGAGCACCAGCACAAGGTCCTGACCTTCGGGATCGTGCTCGCGCTGATCATGCGGGCGATCTTCATCGCGCTGGGCGCGACGCTGCTGTCGCTGTTCTCGTTCATGTTCCTGATCTTCGGGCTGCTGCTGATCTTCACCGCCGTGCAGCTGTACCGCCACCGCGACGAGGACCCGGACATCGAGGACAACGCCGTCGTCAAGGGGGCGCGGCGGCTGCTGCCGGTCTCCGACGACTACGTCGGGGGCAAGCTCGTGACCCGGGTGGACGGGCGCCGCGTCGTCACGCCGCTGGTCATCGTCCTGGTCGCGATCGGCGGCATCGACCTGCTCTTCGCGCTCGACTCGATCCCGGCCGTGTTCGGCGTGACGCAGGAGGCCTACATCGTCTTCGCCGCGAACGCCTTCGCGCTGCTGGGCCTGCGGGCGCTGTTCTTCCTGGTCAAGGGCCTGCTCGACCGGCTGGTGTACCTGTCGACCGGGCTGGCGATCATCCTGGCGTTCATCGGCGTGAAGCTGATCCTGCACTGGCTGCACGTGGACATCAGCCCGGCCGTGCCGGAGATCCCGACGCCGGTCAGCCTCGGCGTGATCCTGGTGGTGCTGACGGTGGTCACGGTCGCGAGCCTGCTCAAGACGCGCAAGGACCCGACGGCGAAGGCGCACCCCGGCTCGCTGCGGGCGTCGCGGCGGGCCGCAGCGGGGGCCAGCCGGCGCGACCCGGGCGAGCAGTAGCGGGCGCGGGGTCGGGACCGGTCAGGACGCGGGCAGGCCCGGGCCGCCGAGCGGGGTGAGCTCGACGAGCTCCGGCGGCCCGGCCAGCAGCCCCACGACCTCGCCGATCCCCACCTCGCCGAGGTCCCCGGACAGGGCCCGGTCCGACGCGTCGGCGTCGGACCAGACCTCGGTGACCCACACGACGTCCGGCTCGTCCGCGGTCAGGTTGACCACGTACAGCTCGCACCCCGGGGTGTCGCGCAGCCCCTCGGCGACCCGCAGCAGCGCGCCGGCCAGCACGGACCCCTTCCCGGGTACCGCGACCATCCGCACGTACCGCCCGATCCGCCCGTCCCCGGCACCGTCCACCGCGCGACCGTAGCCGCGGGCGGCCCGCCGGGTCGGCCGGGGGCCCCGGCCGGCCGCCTCAGATCGCGTAGCGCCAGATCGTCAGCGCGTAGCCGCCGAACCAGGCCGACGCGAGCGCGGCGGTGACGACGACCGCGACCGCCGTGGCGGGGCGGCGGCGGGCCAGGCCGACCGCGACCGGGATCAGCAGCGGGACCGCCGGCACCAGCAGCCGCACCCGGGAGTGGGTCTGCCCGTCGCTGAGCCACACCGTCGCCAGCACCGCCGCGGCGTACACCAGCAACGGCCACGGCAGGCGCGTGCGGACGGCGACGGCCAGCAGCGTCAGCGAGCCTGCCAGCGCGAGGAGCACGGCCATGTCGAAGAGCTCGTGGCCGTCGACGAGGACGCGCGCGACGAACGCCGCCAGCGACGCGCCGCCGTCGAGCTGCGAACCCCACCCGGCGGACTGGATCGCGAACCACCCCGTCGGCGAACCCGTGCGCCACCCC
>DASVUG010000091.1:0-4179 GCA_036387155.1 Pseudonocardia sp.
GAGCCGGTGCGCGATCGCGATCGTCGTCCGCTGGTGGGTGGCGTTCTCCAGGGCCTGCTGGACCAGGCGCTCGCTGGTGGTGTCCAGCGCGCTCGTCGCCTCGTCGAGGATCAGCACCTTGGGGTCCTTGAGCAGCACGCGCGCGATCGCGAGGCGCTGCTTCTCCCCGCCGGACAGGCGGTAGCCGCGCTCCCCCACCACCGTGTCGTAGCCCTCGGCGAAGCTCACGATCCGGTCGTGGATGTTCGCCGCGCGCGCGGCGGCCTCCAGCTCCTCCCGGGTGGCGTCGGCCTTGGCGTAGCGCAGGTTGTCCGCGACCGTCGCGTGCAGCAGGTAGGTGTCCTGGGTGACCATCCCGACGGCGTCGGCCACCGACGCCTGCGTCAGCGTCCGCACGTCGTGCCCGTCGAGCAGCACCCGCCCGCGGTCGACGTCGTAGAGCCGCGGGATGAGGTAGGACAGCGTGGTCTTGCCCGAGCCGCTGGGCCCGACGATGGCGGCCAGCCGGCCCGGCTCGACGACGAACGACGCCTCGCGCACCGCCCACGTCCGGGTGCTCTCGACGGCCGGGTCGACCCCGGGCACCTCGGGCTGCGGGTAGGCGAACCAGACGTCGTCGAACTCGATGCGGCCCGTCACCGCCGCCGGGTCGAGGACCTCCGCGTCCGGCGCGTCCACGATGCGGGGCTTCAGGTCGAGGTACTCGAAGATCCGCCCGAACAGCGCCAGCGAGGTCTGCACGTCCAGCGACACCCGCAGCAGGTTCACCGTGGGGAACAGCAGCCGGGCCTGCAGCGTGGTGAACGCGACGATGGTGCCGGCCGACACCGTGCTGCCGGCGGCGATGAGGAACCCCGCCACCAGGTAGACCAGCGCGGGGGTGACGCCGAGGAAGGTCTGCACCAGCGCGAAGAACGACTGCCCCGTCATCGCCTGGCGCACCTGCAGGTCCACCTGCTTGGCGTTCTCGGCGCTGTAGCGCTCCACCTCCGACCGCTGCCGGTTGAACACCTTGGCCAGCAGCACCCCGGACACCGACAGCGACTCCTCGGTGATCGCCGTCATGTCCGACAGCGACTCCTGCGTGCGCCCGGCCAGCCGCCGCCGCACCCGCCCGACCCGCACCTGCAGCAGCACGAACAGCGGCAGCAGGGCGACGGCGACGAGCGTGAGCTGCCAGGACAGCAGCAGCATCGCGACCAGGGACGCGACCACCGTGACGACGTTCGACAGGATCGAGCTGGCGGTGTCCGACAGCACGGACTGCACCCCGCCGACGTCGTTGGCCAGCCGGCTCTGGATGGCGCCCGTCCGCGTGGCGGTGAAGAAGGCCAGGTCCATGCTCTGCAGGTGCGCGAACAGGCGGCTGCGCAGGTCCGCCATCACGCGGTTGCCCAGCAGCGTCGTCAGGTAGGTCTGCCACACGCCGATCAGCGCGCTGACCACGGGGATCGCGACCATCCCGCCGACCAGCCACGCGAGCAGCGGCACGTCCACGCCGCGGCCGGGCGGGAACAGGGCGTCGTCGAAGGCCGCCTGGGTGAGGAACGGGGTGAGGATGCCGAGCCCGCTGCTCACCAGCACCGCGATCACGATCAGCACCAGGCTGCTCCGGTACGGGGTGAACAGCGCCCACACCCGCCGCCCGAGCCCGGCCGGCACCGGTCGGTCGTCCTGCTGCGCCATGCCGGGAACGTAGCGCCGCCTCCCGGCCGGCGGCGCGTCCGGCCGGCCCGACCACCCCGGGCGGCGCCACCGGGCTGATCCGGATCAGACTCCCGCCGTGGGCGTCGTCGTCGGGGTCGTGGCCGCGGCGCTGCTGCTGGGCGTGCTGGCCTTCGCGGTGGCGCGCCCGCGGGGCCTGCCCGAGGCGACGGCGGCGGTGCCCGCGGCCCTGCTGCTGGTGGCGATCGGGGCGGTCGCACCGGCCGAGGCCTTCGCGCAGATGGCGCGGCTCGGGCCGGTGGTGGTGTTCCTGGCCGTGCTGCTGGTGCTCTCGCACCTGTGCGACACCGACGGCCTGTTCGACCTCGCGGGTGCGGCGATGGGCCGGGTCAGCCGGGGGCAGCCGGTGCGGCTGCTGGTCGCGGTCTTCGCGGTCGCGTCGGGCGTGACGGCCCTGCTGAGCCTCGACGCGACCGTCGTGCTGCTGACCCCGGTGGTGTTCGCCACCGCGTACCGCGTCGGCGTGCGCGCCAAGCCGCACGTCTACGCGTGCACGCACCTGGCGAACACGGCGTCCCTGCTGCTGCCCGTGTCCAACCTGACCAACCTGCTGGCGTTCCCCGCGACCGGGCTGTCGTTCCCCGCCTTCGGCGCGGTGATGGCGCTGCCGTGGCTGGTGGGGATCGGGGTCGAGTTCGCGATCCTGCGCGCGGTGTTCCGGTCCGACCTGCAGGTCGGCGCCGGCGAGCGCCCGGAGCACGGCGCGACCGGCAGCGGGACGGGCGAGCGGCGCTCCGTCCCGACGTTCACGCTCGTCGTCCTCGGGACGGTCTTCCTCGGCTTCGGGGTGGCGTCGGTGGTCGGGATCGAGCCGGTGTGGGTGGGGCTGGCCGGGGTGCTGGTGCTCGGCGGCCGCGCGCTCGCGCAGCGGCGGGTCCGCGGCTCGGAGCTGGTCGACGCCGCGAACCCGCTGTTCTGCGTGTTCGTGCTGGCGATGAGCGTCGTGGTCGCCGCCGTGGTCGACCACGGACTCGGGTCGCTGCTCCGGGCCGTCCTCCCCCACGGGTCGGACCTGCCCGCGCTGCTGGCGATCGCCGGGATCGCCGCCCTGCTGGCCAACCTGATCAACAACCTGCCCGCGGTGCTGGCGCTGCTGCCGCTGCTCGCCCCGGCCGGCCCCGGCCCGGTCCTCGCCGCGGTCGTCGGGGTCAACATTGGGCCCAACCTCACCTACGTGGGGTCCTTGGCCACCCTGCTGTGGCGGCGGATCCTCCAGGAGCACGACTCGGAGCCGGGGCTGGGCGAGTTCACGCGGATCGGGCTGGTGACCGTGGCCGCCACGCTCGTCGCGGCGACGGTGTCGCTGTGGGCGGTGCTGGCCGTCACCGGCCTGGCGCGGACGGGGGGATGACCGATGGCAACGGTGCTGGTGTGGGTGGCCGAGGGCACCTGGCCGGCGTGCGTCGACGCCGCCCGGGCCTGGGCGCCCGCCGACGCCCGGGTGGTGCTGTTGCACGTGGCCGGCAGCGAGCTGGCCGCCGCGCACGGCGCGGTGGCCGGGCTGCTCGGCCGCGGCGGGCGCGGACGCGACCCGGGGAGCAGCTTCGCCGCCCTGGCGGAGGCGTCCGCGACCGAGCTGCTCGAGCACGCCGCCCACCGGCTGGGCCGGCCCGCGGACCTGCGGCGCCGCACCGGCCGCGTCGAGCGCGAGGTCGTGGCGGCGGCCGCGGACGCCGACCTGCTCGTCTGCGCCCGCGACGGCGACCGCAGCCGGCTCGGGCCCCGCAGCCTCGGCGCCGACACCCGCTTCGTCGTCGACCACGCTCCCTGCCCGGTGCTGCTCGTCTGGCCCGGGACCGCCCCGGACGTCGGCTCCATCCCGCCCCCGCCGCCGCCCGGACACGCGCCCCCGCCTCCGCCGCACCGGCGCTAGCCTGGCTGCGTGTCGGGCCGCCGGACCGCTGGTTGGATCGTGGCCCTGCTCGTGCTGGTGGCGCTGCTGCCGACGGTGTGGGTCGACCTGCGGGCCCGCGGCACGCTGCGGACCGTCGACGACGTGCCGCCCACCCCCGTGACACTGGTGTTCGGCGCCGGGCTGGGAGGCGGCGACGAGCCCTCGCGGCCCCTCGCCCGTCGCCTGGACGCCGCCGCCGCGCTCTACCGCTCCGGCCGGACCGAGGTGGTGCTCGTCAGCGGCGACAACAGCCGCGTCGGCTACGACGAGCCGGGGGCGATGCGCGCCTACCTCGTCGAGCACGGCGTCCCCGACCGCCGCATCGTCAGCGACTACGCCGGCTTCGACACCTGGGACTCCTGCGTGCGCGCCCGGGAGGTCTTCGGCGTCACCGACGCGATCCTGGTCAGCCAGGACTTCCACATCCGCCGGGCCGTGGCGCTGTGCCGGGCCGTGGGCGTCACGGCCTACGGCGTCGGGACCGGGGAGCCGCGCGACTCGGTGTGGCTCCACGGGACGGCACGGGAGAACGTCGCCGCCGGCAAGGCGTGGCTGGACGT
>DASVUG010000092.1:0-6545 GCA_036387155.1 Pseudonocardia sp.
GGCCGGGCTGCTCGGCGCGGGCGCCCTGACGGCCCTGCTCGGCCTGCGCGCCTTCCGCGGGCGCCGCTGAGGGGCGGCACCGCCCGTTCGACCGCCGACGGCAGGTGATCGTCGTCCGCGGGTCGTGCGGGCGGTCCGGCCGACCCCGGACACCCGCGGACGGCGATCGGACCGCCCCCGACACCCGCGGAGGGCGATCACGGCGCCCGGCGCCGCCAGGCCAGCCCGAGCAGGACGGCCACCGCGACGGCCAGCGTCGCGGCGCCGCCGAGGAGCGCCGCGGGCGGGCCCGCCGCCGATCCCGCTGCCGGTCCCGCCGCCGCGGTCGCGTTCGCCGGGCCCGCGGCGTCCGCCGGCCCCGCCGCGCCCGACGGGCCGGCGGCGGTCGGCGGCGGTGCGGCCGGTGCCTCGTCGACCAGCGTGCCGACCGGCGCCGTCCCGGCGGGCAGCGCGAAGCCGTAGTCCAGCAGGGCCGTGGCCTGCTGCCAGCTCACGACCGGCCTGTTCTCGGTGCGGACCACCGCCACCACCAGCCGGCGCCCGCCGCGCTCCGCGGCGGCGACGATGGTGTGGCGGGCCGCGTCGGTGAACCCGGTCTTGCTGCCGATCGCGCCGGGGTAGCGGGCCAGCACCCGGTTCTCGTTGGAGAGCGTGAAGCCGGGCCGGTCGCCGTAGCCGGGGAACGGGATCTGGCGCAGGGCGATCGTCTCGGCGAACAGCGGCTCGCGCAGGGCGTCGCGGAACAGCGCCGCCAGGTCGTACGCCGACGACGCCATGCCCGGCCCGTCGAGCCCGGACGGGGTCGCCGGGCGGGTGTCGAGAGCGCCCAGACGGCGCGCGGTGTCGGCCATCGCGGCGACGGTCGCGGCGTCCCCGCCCATCGCCCGCGCCAGGGCCTGCGCGGTGTCGTTGCCGGAGTTGAGCAGCATCCCGGCGAGCAGCTGGCGCACGGTGTAGGTCCCGCCCGGGCCGATGCCGGCCCGGCTGCCGTCGATCGAGAGGTCCTCGGGCGCGCCGGCGACCGTCGCGTCGGGGTCGAGCCGGTCGATCGCGACGAGGGCCGTGAGCACCTTGAGCGTCGACGCCGGGCGCTGGCGGGCGTGCGGGGCGCGCGCGGCGAGCACGGCCCCGGAGTCCAGGTCGGCCAGGACGAACCCGGCGGCGGTGACCTGCGGCGGCGGTGGTGGCGCCCCGGGCGGCAGGACGTCGCCGCAGGCGCCGAGCGCGGGCCCGCCGACCGGGGCCGCCGGCCGGGGCAGCGGCGGCGGCGCGGGGGCGGCGGTCTCCTCGGGCGCCGCCGGCGGGGGCGGCACGTCGGCGCCCGGGCACGCGACCGGCGCGGGGGTCGCGGCGGCCGCCGGGGCCGTCGCCGGCAGCAGGGCCGCCACGCCGGCCAGCAGCGCCACGACCAGCACCGCTCCGAGCCGGCGCGGGACGGCCCGGTCCGGGACCCGGCGCGGGGCAGCGCCCCCGCCCCCGGCCCGTCGCGCCGGGACGGGACCGGCCGCGGTGCGGGGTGGACGCCTCGTGGCCGGAGCGGTCACGCCCCGCAGTCTGCGTGACCGCAGGCCCCGCGCGCACGCTGGGGGTCGGAGCAGACGATTCGGTTACGGGTGCGGGGCCGAACCGGGAATTGACGGTGTCCTCGGTTACGGTCCCGTGGTCTGTCGGGCCGAGTGGCGGCCCGCTCGAGGCGGAGGTGGCACCGGAGTGCGGAACAGGCGAGGCTTCGCGTTGGCGGCCGCGGTGCTGTCCAGTGCTCTGGTGGTCACGGGGTGCGCCCGCGACACCGGCACCCCCTCCGGCGGCGGCGGCGGTGGCGGTGCCCCGGCGGCGGGCGGGACGAACTGTCCGCGCAACCCCGCTCCGGCCGCGGCGGGGGCGGCGGCGACCACGGCCGCGGCGCTGCCGAACGCGGACGCCTCCGGGCTGAAGGTCGGCATCGCCTACGACATCGGCGGCCGCGGGGACCAGTCGTTCAACGACGCCGCGGCGGCGGGCCTGGAGCGCGCGATCAGCGAGCTCGGCCTGGTCAAGGAGAACACCCGCGAGCTGTCCGCGTCGCCGAACGAGAGCGAGGACGCCGCCGCCACGCGCCTGCGCCAGCTCGTGTCGGACGGGTTCAGCCCGATCGTCGCGGTGGGCTTCAAGTACGCCTCGGCCGTGAAGACGGTCGCGGCCGAGAACCCGCAGGTGCGGTTCGCGATCGTGGACGACAACACCGTCGAGCTGCCGAACGTCACGCCGCTCGTCTTCGCCGAGGAGCAGGGCTCGTTCCTGGTCGGTGCCGCGGCCGCGTTGAAGACCACCGCGTGCAAGGTCGGGTTCGTGGGCGGGGTCGAGACGCCGCTGATCCAGAAGTTCGAGGCGGGCTACATCGCGGGCGCCAAGGCCGTCGCCCCGAACATCCAGGTCGACGCCAAGTACCTGACGCCCGCCGGCGACTTCACCGGCTTCAACGACCCGGCGAAGGCCACGGAGGTCGCGCGCGGCCAGCTCGACGGCGGCGCCGACATCGTCTACCACGCCTCCGGCGCGTCGGGTAAGGGCGTGTTCGAGGCCGTGTCCGGCGCGAACACCGCCCAGGCGCCCAGGTGGGCCATCGGCGTGGACTCCGACCAGGCCAAGTCCGCCTCCCCGCCCACGAACGAGCGCATCCTGACCTCGATGCTCAAGCGCGTGGACGTCGCCGTGTTCGACTACATCAACGCCTCCGCCGCGGGGAACCTCGGCACGCTGCCCAAGATCTTCGACCTGAAGGTGGACGGCGTCGGCTACGCCACCACGGGCGACCACCTGACCGACGTCGCCCCGCAGCTCGACGCGTACAAGGCCGCGATCATCAGCGGGCAGATCACGGTGCCGAGCACGCCCTGATGGCCGGGCGCGCGGGGAGCGCCTCGGTGGGCGACGCCGGAGCCGAGGGCGGGCGGTACGCCGTCGAGCTGGTGGGGATCACGAAGCGGTTCCCCGGCGTCGTCGCGAACGACGACATCCACCTGGCGGTGCGCCGCGGCGAGGTGCACGCGCTGTGCGGGGAGAACGGCGCCGGCAAGTCGACGCTGATGAAGATCCTCTACGGGATGCAGCAGCCCGACGAGGGCACGATCCGGGTGAACGGCGCGGAGGTGCGGTTCCGCTCGCCCGCCGACGCGATCCGCGCCGGGATCGGCATGGTGCACCAGCACTTCATGCTCGCGGACAACCTGACGGTCGCGGAGAACGTCCTGCTCGGCGCGGAGTCCGAGGCGGGCATCGGGGCGCGGGCCCGGGAGCGCATCGCCGAGCTGGGCCGGGTCGTCGGCCTGCGCGCGGAGCCCGACGTCCTGCTCGAGCGCCTCGGCGTGGCGGACCGGCAGCGCGTGGAGATCCTCAAGGTGCTCTACCGGGGCGCCCGCACGGTCATCCTGGACGAGCCGACGGCCGTGCTCGTCCCGCAGGAGGTGGACGAGCTGTTCGCCACCCTGCGCGGCATGCGCGACGAGGGCTACACGTTCCTGTTCATCTCCCACAAGCTCGACGAGGTGCGCGCCATCGCCGACGCCATCACCGTGATCCGCCGCGGCACCAGCGTCGGCACCGCCGACCCGCGGACGGTCACCAACCGCGAGCTCGCCGAGATGATGGTGGGCAGCGAGCTGCCCGACCCGGGCACCCGGGACTCGACCGTGACGGACCGGGAGGTCCTGCGCGTCGAGGGGCTCACGCTGCACGGGGAGGACGGGCGCCCCCGGCTGGCCGGCGTCGACCTCGTCGTGCGCGCGGGCGAGGTGCTCGGCGTCGCCGGGGTGGAGGGCAACGGCCAGACGGAGCTGGTCGAGACGATCATGGGCATGCGGCACGCCACCGCGGGCCGGGTCCTGCTCGACGGGCGCGACGTCAGCCGCGCCGGCACCCTGGCGCGGCGCGAGGCCGGCATGGGCTACGTCCCGGAGGACCGCACCCGCCACGGCCTGCTGGGCTCCCAGCCGCTGTGGGCGAACCGGATCCTCGGCCACCAGACGCGCCGGCCGATCTTCCGCGGCGGCCCCCTCGGGCTGCTCGACCTCGCCGCCGCGCGCCGGGACACCGAGCGCATCGTGCGGGAGTTCGACGTGCGCACCCCGGGGGTGGACGTGCCGGCCGCGGCGCTGTCGGGCGGCAACCAGCAGAAGCTCGTCGTCGGCCGCGAGCTGGCGGACGACCCGGTGCTGCTCATCGCCGCGCACCCGACGCGCGGGGTGGACGTCGGCGCCCAGGCCGGGATCTGGGACGAGCTGCGCCGGGCCCGGGCCCGCGGCCTCGCCGTCCTGCTCGTCAGCGCGGACCTGGACGAGCTGATCGGCCTGTCGGACACCATCGCGGTGATCCTGCGCGGGCGGTTGGTCGCCACCGCGGACCCGGCGACGGTCACCCCCGAGGAGCTGGGCGCGGCGATGACGGGCGCCGGCCACGCCGACCCCGACCCCGACTGGGAGCCCGAGGCGCCCGAGCGGGCCCCCCGCGGGCCCGCGGGGGCGGACGGCGGCCCGACCGGTGGTCCGACGGGGAGGGCGTCGTGAGCCGGGCGCGGACGGTCCTGCTGCCGCCGGCGCTGGCGGTGCTGTTCGCCGCCCTGCTCTCGGCGGTGGCCCTGCTGGTCAGCGGCGACAACCCGATCACGGCGCTCGTCGTGATGGTGACCCAGGTCGGGCAGGGCACCACCTCCGTCGACATCGTGAACAGCGCGGCCGTGTACTACCTGGCGGCGCTGGCGGCGGCGATCGGCTTCCGGATGAAGCTGTTCAACATCGGCATCGAGGGGCAGTACCGGCTGGCCGCCTGCGTCGCGGCGATCGTCGGCGGCTCGGTCGCGCTGCCGCCGGTGCTGCACCCGCTGCTGATCCTGGTCGTCGGGGCGGTGGTCGGGGCGGCCTGGGCGGGCATCCCGGCGCTGCTGAAGGCCTACCGGGGCGTCAGCGAGGTCATCTCGACGATCATGCTGAACTTCGTCGCGACGGGGCTGATCGCGTTCCTGATCAGCAGGGACGCGTTCGGCGTGCTCCGCGGGAACAACATCTCGACGCCGCCGATCGCGCCGAGCGGCCGGGTGCCGGGGATCCCCCTGGGCGGGGCCGGCACCGTCTTCGGGTTGATCGTCCTGTCCGCGGCGCTGGGCGTCGGCTACTGGTTCCTGCTGGAGCGGACCCGCTTCGGGTTCGACCTGAAGGCCTCGGGCGAGTCGCCGACGGCCGCGGCCGCGGGCGGGGTGGACGCGCGCCGGATGGTGATCACGGCGCTGCTGATGTCCGGGGCCGTCGCCGGGCTCGTCGGGCTGCCCGAGGTGCTCGGCCGGGACCTCGCCTACACGCTGACCTCGCCGACGGGCTACGGCTTCACCGGCATCGCGATCGCGCTGCTGGGCCGCAACCACCCCGTGGGCATCGCGTTCGGGGCGGTGCTGTGGGCGTTCCTCGACAAGTCGGCGCTGGCCCTGGACAACGTGGGCGTGCCGCGGGAGATCGTGCTGATCGTGCAGGGGTCGGTGGTGCTGTCCGTGGTCGTGGCCTACGAGATCGTCCGGCGCTACGAGCTGGCCGCCGAGCAGCGGCGGGTGGCCGCCCAGCTGAGGGCGCGCGCCGAGCCGCAGGTGGCGGGCGTGGGGGAGGGGGCGTCGTGAGCGCCGTGGCGGAGCGGCGCGCGGCGTCGACGGCGCCCGCGGTCCGGCGCCGGCTGCCGCGCTGGGCGCGCCCGGTGCTCGTGGTGGCGCTCGGGATCGCGCTGCTGTCGATCACGACGGCGTCCACCCGGCAGTTCCAGCTGACCTCGGGCGGCACGGCGCAGGCGGCCGTCCGGCTCATGCTGCCGATCCTGCTCGCCGGGCTGGGCGGGCTGTGGTCCGAGCGCGCGGGTGTGGTCAACATCGGGCTCGAGGGCATGCTCGTCCTCGGCACCTGGGGCGCCGCCTGGGCCGGCTACCAGTGGGGGCCGTGGGCCGCGCTGGTCGGCGGGATCGTCTTCGGCGCGCTGGGCGGCCTGCTGCACGCGGTCGCCACCGTCACGTTCAGCGTGAACCACATCGTCTCGGGCGTGGCGATCACGCTGCTCGGGCTGGGCGTCACGAAGTACCTGGCCACGCTGGTCTTCCTGCCGGTCACGCAGAACCCGCGCGAGTCACCGCGCGTGCCGGGCTTCGGCGAGTTCTCGATCCCCGGCCTGTCCGACGCCGCGACGGCCGTGGAGGGCCAGCAGCGCGTCGTGCTCTCCGACGTCGCCGGCCTGCTCGGCGGCCTGGTCACGAACCTGACGCCGCTGGTCGTGATCACCTTCGCGCTGGTGCCGCTGACGTACTACGTGCTCTGGCGCACCCGCTTCGGCCTGCGGCTGCGCTCGTGCGGCGAGAACCCGGTGGCCGCGGAGTCCCTCGGGGTCGACGTCTACCGGTACAAGTACATCGGCGTGGTGGTCTCGGGCGCGCTGGCCGGGCTCGGCGGCGCCGCGCTGGTGCTGAACCCGGGCCAGCAGGGCTACCTGGAGGGCCAGACCGGCGGCCGCGGCTACATCGGCCTGGCCGCGATGATCTTCGG
>DASVUG010000093.1:0-23976 GCA_036387155.1 Pseudonocardia sp.
GACGTGCGCGACGACCGTCATCTCCGGCTCGGCGACGGCCAGCAGCTCGGCGGTGAGCGCGACCGGCTCGTGCAGCGGCGTCGGCCGGCGGTAGCGGACGTCGAGCCCGGCCGTGACGAACGCCAGCCCCGTCCCCGGCGCGGGCGGCCAGCCGCGCCGGTGCGCCTCCAGCAGGACGGCGGCCGCGCCGTGGCAGTCCAGGACCGTGGCGATGATCCCGCCGTTGAGGTAGCCGCCCCCGTTGTCGTGCTCGGGCCAGGGCGTGAAGGCCGCGTGCACCGTCCCGTCCACCTCGTAGCTGCGCAGCTTGAGGCCCCGCTCGTTGGCGTGCCCGCACCCGAAGCAGTTCAGGGTCGGGTAGAGGGTCTCCTGGATGCTGAGCGCCGGAGCCGGGGGCGCGGGGGTGGTCATGGCGGCATCCTGCCCGTCCCGCGTGCTGCCCGGGCTACCCTCGCCCCGGTGCTGCGCACCCTGGCCGTGCAGAACTACCGGTCGCTGCGCGACCTGGTGCTGCCGCTCTCGCAGCTGACGCTGGTGGCGGGCGCGAACGGCAGCGGCAAGTCCGGGCTGTACCGCGCCCTGCGGCTGCTCGCCGAGGCGTCGCGCAACGGCGCCGTCGCCGCGCTCGCCCGCGAGGGCGGACTCCCCTCCACCCTGTGGGCCGGCCCCGAGAGCGTGGGGCGCGCGGTGCGCGAGGGCCGGGAGCCGGTGCAGGGGACGCTGCGGACGAAGGCGGCCGCGCTGCGGCTCGGGTTCGCGGGCGACGCGTTCGGCTACGCGCTCGACCTCGGCTTCCCGGTGCCCGGCGCCACCCTGTTCAACCTCGACCCCGAGTTCAAGCGCGAGTGCGTCTGGAGCGGCCCGACGCTGCGTCCCCGGGCCCTGCTCGCCGACCGGGCCGGGCCGGTGGTGCGCACCCGGGACCGGGACGGGGCGTGGGCGGAGGACGTCGACGGCATCCGGCTCACCGACAGCATGATCAGCGAGTTCGGCGACCCGCGCCGCTGCCCGGAGCTGCTGGACGTGCGCGAACGGGTGCGGTCGTGGCGGTTCTACGACCACTTCCGCACCGACGCCGACGCCCCCGCCCGCCAGGCCCGCATCGGCAGCCGCACGCCGGTGCTCGGCCACGACGGCGCTGACCTCGCCGCGGCGCTGGCCACGATCCAGGAGGTGGGCCAGGCGGACACGCTGGCCGCAGCGGTCGACGACGCCTTCCCGGGGTCGGACCTGGAGATCGCGAACACCGACGGCCGCCTGGAGGTGCGGCTGCACCAGCGCGGCCTGCTGCGCCCCCTCGCCGCCGCCGAGCTGTCCGACGGGACGCTGCGCTACCTGCTCTGGGCCGCCGCCCTGCTCACCCCGCGCCCGCCCGAGCTGCTCGTGCTCAACGAGCCCGAGACCAGCCTGCACCCGGATCTGTTGCCGGCACTGGCCGGCCTCGTCGTCGCCGCGGCGGCGCGCACCCAGGTCGTCGTGGTCTCCCACGCGCAGACGCTGCTGCGCACCGTCGAGGCCGGCGCCGACGAGCTGGGCGTGCCGCTCGCCACGCTCGTGCTGCGCAAGGAGTTCGGCGAGACCGTCCTCGACGGCCAGGGCCGCCTCGACCGGCCGTCCTGGCGCTGGCCGAGTCGCTGACCCGTCGCGAACAACGCTGGTCAATTCTGAACAGATCTGTACAGTTACAGACGTGTCCGTTCGCCACGACGCGCTCCTCGCCGGCGCCACCGAGGTCCTGCTCCGCCAGCCGACGGCCTCGCTGGCCGAGGTCGCCGCGGCGCTCGGCGTCAGCCGCACCACGCTCTACTCCCGGTTCCCGACCCGCCAGGCGCTGCTCGTGGCGCTGGCGGAGACGGCGCTGGACCTCGTCGAGAAGGCGCTGGTCGAGGCCCGGCTCGACGACGCGGACGTGCCGGGCAGCCTGCGCCGCGCGGTCGACCTGCTGATCCCGCTCGGTCCGCGGGCGGAGTTCCTGCTGCGGGAGCGCTCGCTCGACGCCGAGCCCGAGCTGGTCGCCCGCTACCAGAGCGTCGACGCCCCGCTCGAGGAGTTCGTGGCGCGCGCCCAGCGCGCCGGCCGGCTGCGGGCGGACCTGCCCGCCTGGTGGATCGTCTCGTCGCTGTTCGGCGGGGTCGGCTCGGCCTGGGAGGCGATCGCCGACGGCCGGCTGGCCCCCCGCGACGCGACCGCGCTGGTCCTCGGCACGCTCCTGTCCGGGGTGGGCACGTGACCCCGACCCCGACCCCGACACCACCGCCGATGGCCCCGCCGCGGAGCCGCGGCGCCGTGCCCGGGCTGCTGACGGCGACGGCCGCCTCGGTCACCGCCAACGCCATGGTGGCGGTGCTCGTGCCCTGGCTGGTGCTGACCCGCACCGGCAGCCCGGCGCAGGCCGGGCTCGTGGGGTCGGTCGCCCTCGCCGCGGCCGTCCCCGCCCTCGTGGCGGGCGGCCCGCTCATCGACCGCTGGGGGCGCCGCCGCGTCAGCGCCCCGCGCTGGCCGGGGTGCTGCAGACCCGCGCGCCGGACGGGATGCGCGGGCGGGTGGTGAGCACCCAGTGGTCGCTGGCCCTGGTCGCGACACCGCTCGGCGTGCTCGGCGCGGGCCTGCTGCTGGAGGTGGCCGGCCCCGGCCCCGCCCTGCTGACCGTCGCCGCCGGGGTGCTCGCGACCACGCTGGCCGCCGCGGCGACCCCCGCCCTGCACCACCTCGACGACCCCGCCACCGACCACGCCGCTCCGGAGGAGGACCGATGACCACGACCCCCCACGCGCGGCCCGCACCGCCCGCCCCCACACTGGCCGACCGCCTCGCGGTGGGCGCCCTCCTCGGCGTCCAGGACCTGTCGCTGCGGGCGCTCGCGCTGGCCGGGGACCCCGTCGCCCGCTGGTCGCTCGGCTCGCCGCGCACCGACGTCTACGCGCTCTACGAGCGGATCCGCCGCCGCGGCCCCGTCGTCCGCAGCCGCACCGGCGTGCACGCGCTCACCTCGGCGGAGCTGTGCGAGCAGGTGCTGCGCGACCCGACGTTCGGGGTGCGGCCCGCCGGCCACGCGGACGGGGCGGGCGACCGGACCGACCCGGTTGCCCGGATCGCCCTGCCGCCGACCGTGACCGGCTCGTTCCTCGAGATGGACCCGCCCGACCACACCCGCCTGCGCCGGACCGTCGCGCCGGCGTTCCGGCCGCGGGTCGTCCGCGAGCGGGCTCCGCGCCTGGAGGCCCTGCTGCACGGCCTCGTCGACCGGATCGAGGACCGCGCGCGGCGCGGGGAGCACTTCGACGTCATGGCCGACCTGGCCGCCCCCTTCCCGATCGCCGTGATCAGCGACCTGCTGGGCGTCCCGGAGGCGGACGCCGCGCGCTTCCGCGCGATCGGCAACACCGTCGGGCAGGCCCTGGACGGCGTGCGCACCCTGCGGCAGGTCGACCGGCTGCGGACCGCCGGGCTCGAGCTGGAGGAGCTGTTCGCGCGCCTGCTCGACGAGCGGGCCGCCGAGCCCCGCGACGACGTCCTGTCCGTCGTCGCCGCCGCGCGCGCCGCCGGCACCGCCACCGGCCGGGAGGCGCTGGAGACGGCGGGGCTGCTGCTCGTCGCCGGCTTCGAGACCACCGTCAACCTCATCGGCAACGGGATCGCCGCCCTCGCGGCGCACCCGCAGTGGTGGGAGCGGCTCGTCGCCGAGCCCGACCTCGCCCCGCGCGTGGTCGAGGAGACCCTCCGCTTCGACCCGTCGGTCCAGGCCACCTCCCGGATCGCGCACGCCGACACCACCCTGGCCGGGACGGCGCTCCCCGCGGGCAGCACCGTGCTGGTGCTCACCGCCGCGGCCAACCGCGACCCGGCCGCGCACCCGCGGCCCGCCGTCTTCGACCCGCTGCGCACCGGCGAGCCGGACCACCTGACCTTCTCCTCGGGCATCCACTTCTGCCTCGGCACGCCGCTGGCCCGCCTGGAGGGGGAGATCGCCTTCCGCGTCCTCGCACAGCGGCTGCCCCGCCTGCGGCTGCTGCCCGGGGCGCGCCGCCGCGCCGGGGCGGTGATCCGGGGCTACGCGACGCTGCCCGCCACCGCCCGCTGAGCGCTCCCGCCCCGCCGGCCCCGCCGGCCGGTCCCGCGAGGTGGGCAAGAACGGTCGGGCGCCGGGCACCGCCCGTCCGCCACGCTGGTGCCCGTGACCGAGACGACGCCCCGGCCCACGGCGGGCAGGACCGTGTACTACACCGCGACCACCCTCGACGGGTACATCGCGGACCCCGACGACTCCCTGGACTGGCTGTTCGTCCAGGACATCGACGACGACGGGCCGATGAACTACGGCGCCTTCATCGCCACGATCGGGGCGATCGCGATGGGGGCGACGACCTACGAGTGGGTCCGCGCCCGGATCGCCGCGAGCGCCGAGGAGTGGACCTACACCGTGCCCGCGGTGGTGTTCACCCACCGCGACCTGCCGCGGATCGAGGGCGCCGACGTGCGGTTCGTCAGCGGGGACGTCACCGGGGTGCACGCCGAGCTGGTCGCGGCCGCCGGGGGCCGGGACGTGTGGGTCGTGGGCGGGGGCGACCTGGCCGGGCAGTTCGCCGACGCCGGGCTGCTCGACGAGGTCATCGTGTCGATCGCGCCGGTGACGCTGGGCGCGGGCCGGCCGCTGTTCCCCCGCCGCTACGCCCTGCGCCTGACCGAGCTGGCGCGCAACGGCGCGTTCGCCTGCGCCCGCTACGCCGTGCTCGGGCCGCGGACCACGGACTGGGCGGCGTGACCGGGACGGGCCGCGACCGGCTCCGGGAGCTGCTCGACGCGGTGCTCGACGAGGAGCACCGGTCGCTGACCGACATGGCGCACGGCGCGTACTCCTCGCCGTTCCACCTCAGCCGCCGCCTGGCCCGCGACGCCGGGGAGCCGCCGGTGGCGATGCGGCGGCGGGTGGCGCTCGAGCGCGCTGCGTGGCAGCTCGCGCACGGCGCGTCGGTCACCGACGCGGCCTTCGCGGCGGGGTACGGCTCCGTCGAGGGGTTCGCGCGCGCGTTCACCCGCGCCTACGGGCACCCGCCGAGCGCGACGCCCGCCGCGTCGGGCGCCCGCTCGGCGCACTGGCTGCCCGCCCCGAACGGCATCCACTTCCACGCGCCCGACGGGCTGTGGGTGGAGGGGTCCGCCGGGGCGACGGCGGCCGAGGTCACCGCGCTGATGGTGCACCACGACGTCGACGACGTCCGGACGCTGCTGGAGCTGGCCAAGGGCCTGGAGCCGGCCGAGTACACCCGCGAGCGCCTCCCGGGCCTGACCCTGCTCGAGTGGGCCGGTCCCGAGGGCTCGGTCGCGGCGCTGCTCAACCGGTGCGTCGGCACCTACGAGATCTGGTTGGCGTCGATCGAGGGCGCCGACCACCCCGGCCGGCTCACCGACGACGCCGACCCGGTCGCGCTGCTGGCCCGGCTCGACGCGGTCGCCCCGCGGTGGCTCGCGTTCGTCCGCGACGTCGAGCGCCGCCGCGCGTGGGGCGACCGGCTGGTCGACGCGCTGTGCGAGCCCCCCGAGAGCTTCGTGCTCGGTAGCGTGCTCGCGCACGTGCTCACCTACTCGGCCCAGCGCCGCGGCCTCGCGCGCGCCCTGCTGCGCCAGGCCGGCGTCGCGGCCGAGCCGGTGGGGACGCCGGCGGGTCCGGGGGTGGGTCCGGGGGTGCGGCCGGACCCGGTCCACGACGGCGACCCGATCACGTGGCTGAGCCGCCGCACGCCGTAGCCGCGGGCGGCCGCGCCCCCCTCGACCGGACGTCCGGCGCCGCCGCATGATCGGCCGGTGCGCGGCGCGATGCGGGTCCTGATCGTGACGGCGGGGTCCCACGGGGACGTCGCCCCGTTCACCGGCCTCGGCCGCCGCCTCCAGCAGGCGGGCCACCACGTGGCGCTGGCCGCCCACGCGCGGTTCGCCGACCTGGTGCGCGGCTGCGGGCTGGAGCACCGGGTGCTGCCCGGCGACCCGGTCGAGCTCGTCCGCGCCCGCGCGGCCGCACCCTCCCCCGACGCCGCGGGGGCGGTGTTCGCCGCGTTCCTGGACGAGCTGGGCGACGGCGTGCTCGCCGCCGCGGCCGCCGGCACCGACGTCCTGCTCACCGCGTTCGGCCCGGCCCCGCTGAGCCGCCTCGTCGCCGAGGGACTCGGCCTCCCCAGCCTCGGCGTCTACCTCGCACCCGGCGTCCCGACGCGCGAGTTCGCCCTGCCCGGAGCGGCCGGCGCCGGCGGCGCGCCCCCCGCGGACGCCCTCGCCGCGGGCCGCGAGCTGCTGGCCCGGGCCGACGCCCTCCACGTCGACGTCCTGCGGCGCCTGCGCGCGCGGCTCGACCTCCCCGGCGCGGGGCCGCCGGGGCCGCCGGACACGTGGCCGATCTGCCACGGCTACAGCCCGGCGGTGCTGCCCCGACCGGCCGACTGGCCCGCGCGGGTGCTCGTCGGCGGCTACTGGTGGCCGGCGACGGCCCCGGGGTGGCGGCCCCCGCGCGAGCTGGTGGACTTCCTCGACGCCGGCCCGCCGCCGGTGTTCGTCGGGTTCGGCAGCATGACCCCGGACCGCGAACGGCTCGACGAGGTCGTCCGGGACGCCGTCGGGCGCGCCGGGGTCCGCGCCGTCGTCCAGGCCGGCTGGGCCGGGCTCGGCCCCGCCGGGGACGACATCCTGGTGGTCGGCGACGTGCCCCACGAGTGGCTGTTCCCCCGCACGGCCGCCGTCGTCCACCACGCCGGCGCGGGCACCACCGGGGCCGGCCTGCGGGCGGGGGTTCCCGCGGTGGCGGTCCCCCTCCTGGTCGACCAGCCCTTCTGGGCCGACCGGCTGCACCGCCTCGGCGTCGCCCCGCACCCCGTGCCGCTGTCCGGGCTGACCGCCGCCACCCTCGCCGAGGCGGTGCGGTCCTGCCTGGACCGGCCGGCCCACCGCGACCGGGCGCGCGCCCTCGCGGCCCGGGTCCGGGCCGACGACGGGCCGGCGGTCGGTGCTCTCGGTCCTCGCGCGGCTCGCGGGGGCGCGGTGAACGCGACGAGCTCACCGACCGGGCGGGTGCGCGTGGCGGCGCAGCGCCGCGTCGAGCCGGCGGACCAGGTCGCCGACCCGCCCACCACCGGGCGGGGCGGGCGGGTAGCGGCGCAGGACGTCCACCACCGCGGTGGTGGCGAGCAGCCGGGCCCGGTCGAGGTGGCGGTCCGCGGTGGCGGTGTCGTCGCCGGCCGCGAGCTCGAGAGCCCGCGCCGCGTGCGCGGCCGACCCGAGCAGGTGACGGACCTGCGCGGCCTGCGCCAGCGGGTGGAGGAACGCCGCACCCGCCGCGTGCCCGGCGGCGCGGGCGGCGTCGCTCGCGGCCGCCCGCCCCGCGTCGCGGGTCTCCTGCGCGGCCCGGTGCGCCGCCCACGCGGCGTCCCGCAGCAGCCGCGTCCGCCCCGCGCCGTCCGCGAACGCCTGCGCGGCGTCGACGGCGGCGCGCGGGCGCCGGTCGCCGGGGCGGACCCCCTCGAAGACCGCCAGCGCCGGGCGCGCGCAGGCCGCCGCGTACCCGGCGACCGCGCGGAGCTCCGCCGCGCTCAGCTCGATCGCGGGACCTCCGGCCACGGCGTCATCGTCGCGCACCCGCTCGCCCCCGCGCTCCCGGCCCGGTGGCACCGGGTGGAGCAACGGGGGGCGATCGTGAGCTCCGTGGTGCGACCCCCGGCACCGCGATCTAGCGTCGATCCATGGCGGAGACCACGTCCGACGGCCGGGACCGCGGGATGCTGCGACGGATGACCTGGGCTGCCGCCCTCGGCGAGGGGCTGGACGGCTTCGACCTCGGCATCATCGCCGTCGTCCTGCCGCTCATCACCCAGGAGCTGGGGATGTCGCCGGCCTGGAGCGGGCTCGTCGCCGCCTCCACGCTGATCGGCATCTTCTTCGGCTCGCCGGTGGTCGGCTGGCTGTCGGACCGGATCGGCCGGCGGACGCTCTTCACCATCGACATCGCCTGCTTCGTGGTGCTCGGCCTGCTGCAGGCGGTCGTCACCGAGCCCTGGCAGCTGTTCGTGGTCCGGTTCCTGCTCGGTGTCGCCGTCGGCGCGGAGTACTCGCTGGGCTCGTCGCTGCTGTCGGAGTTCGCCCCGTCGGTCGGGCGCGGCCGGCGGGTCGCGGGGATGCTGGTGACCTGGTACGTCGGCTACCTGATCTCCGTGGTCGTCGCGTACGCGATGGTCGACCTGTTCGGGGCGTCGTGGCGGTGGGTGCTGGCCACGAGCGTGGTCCCGGCGCTGATCTGCGTGGTGGCCCGCCTGGGGCTGCCGGAGTCGCCGCGCTGGCTGATGGGCCGCGGGCGGGTCGACGAGGCCCGCGCCGTCGCCGACCGCTACCTCGGCGGGGAGGCCTACTTCCGCGAGGAGGAGGTCGAGGGCGAGCACGGGCGGGTCACCGCGGGCGGGGTGCGCAAGCTCTTCGCCCCCGGCATGCGCGGCCGGACGATCTTCGTCTGCGTCTTCTTCGCCGCGAACGTCGCGCCCTACTTCGCGATCTTCACCTTCGCCCCGGAGGTCTTCACCGCGCTGGGCGTGACGAACGAGGCCGCGAGCACGATCCTGGCCAACACGATCGCCGCGATCGGCGCGGTGGTCGGCATGCTCACCATCGAGCGGGTCGGCCGCCGCACCCAGCTCATCACCCCCTACTGGATCATGGCGGTGGCCCTGCTGATCGTCGGGCTGTGGTCGTCGGCGCCGGCCGGGGTGGTCGTGGCCTGCTTCGCGGCCTTCGCGTTCTTCAACGCGCTGCAGGGCAACCTGACCGCGGTCTACCCCGTGGAGGTCTTCCCGACCGAGCTGCGCAGCACGGGGGTCGGGGTGTCCGTCGCGTTCAGCCGGATCGGCGCGGCCTCCGGCACGTTCCTGCTGCCCATCGGCATCGAGAGCCTGGGCATCGGGCCGTGCATGCTGATCGCGGCCGGGATCTGCCTGGTGGGCGGCGCGGTGTCCCAGGTGATGGCGCCCGAGACCACCGGGCTGTCGCTCACCCGCACCGTCCGGCTGAACCCGGGCACGGGCGGCCGGAGGACCGCCACGGCGTAGCGCCCGTCCGGCCGGTCCCCTACGGTGCGGTCCGCCCGACCGCCGCGCTGGCCGCGTCGACGGCCGACCTGGCGGCGTCCCGGGCGCTGTTCGAGACGAACCTGTGGGGTACCTGGGCGGTCACCCGGGCCTGCTGCCGCTGCTGCTCCGCAGCCCCCACCCGCGGTTGGTGATGGTCGCGAGCGGCGCCGGCTCGCACGGCGACCCGGTCTTCGGCCTCCCGACCGGCGGCGGTGCCCCCGCGACCTACGGGATCTCCAAGGCCGCCGTCCTCGCCCTGTCCAGCACGTTCGCCGCCGAGCTGGCCGACACCCCGGTGCTGGTCAACGCCGTCTGCCCCGGGCTGACCGCCACCGCGCCGGGCATGGAGCAGATGGGCGCCCGGCCGGTCGACGCGGGCGCGGCGGGGATCGTGTGGGCCGCCACCCTGCCCGACGACGGCCCGCGCGACGGGTTCTTCCGCGACGGGTAGCCCGTGCCCTGGTGAGCCCGCGGCTCTCAGCCGTCCCGGGCCTCGGTCCGGGCGTCGGTCCGCACGCCGGTGCGGGCGCGCAGGAGCCGGCGGCCCAGCGCCAGGCCGACGGTCACGACGACGACGAGGACGACCGCGGCGGTGACCGCCTGCCACGGCGACGGGAACAGGCCCGCGCTCACCAGCCCGAGCAGCGTGTAGGCCCCCGCCCACAGGAGGGCGGCGAGGGCGTTGCCGACCAGGAACCGGCGCTTGCGCAGGCCGGCGGGGACCGCGACCGCCGCGACCGGGATGCGCCCGCCCGGGACGAACCGCGTCACGGCCAGGACGGCGAAGGCGTGGCGGACCAGCCGCCGCTGCACGTCCTCGATGCGCCGCGGGTCCGACCGGAGCACCAGCCGGTCCACGAAGCGGTGGGCGAACCGGCGGGTCAGCCGCTCGATCCGGCCGCCGGAGTGGGTCAGCACCGCGTGCAGGACCGCGTCGCCGACGAAGGCGCCCCCGGCCGCCGCGGCGAGCACCAGGAGCAGGTAGGGCACGGGGTCGGGGGACGTGGCGGCGGCCGCCGCGGTGGCGGACACCAGGCCGGCCGTCGGGAGGAACTGGGCGATCGCGCCGACCGCGACGACCAGGAACAGGACGGCGGCGCCGAGGCCGGCGAGCTCGAGCACGACGACGTCGACGGCGCCGGGGGGCGGGCCCATGCCCCATGCTGGCACGGCCCGCCGTCCGCCACCGCGTGGAGGGCCGGGCGGCGGGCCCCTGCCCCGGCGGGCCCCCGGGGGCTAGCGTGCGGGGATGGCCCCGTACGAGCACCTGCTGGTGGAGCGCGACGGCGACACCGTGCGGATCACGATGAACCGGCCGCAGCGGCGCAACACCCTCACCGAGGCGCACCTGCGCGAGCTGCTCGCCGCGCTGCAGACCACGGCCCGGAGCGACGCCACGGGCGTCGTGCTGGCCGGGGCCGGTCCGGCCTTCTGCGCCGGGCACGACTTCGCCGACGTCGCCGCGCGCGACCTGGCCGGCGTCCGCGACCTGCTCCGGCTCTGCACCGAGGTGATGCGCGCGGTCGAGTCGGTGCCGCAGGTGGTGATCGCGCGGGTGCACGCCATCGCGACGGCGGCCGGCTGCCAGCTGGTCGCGTCCTGCGACCTCGCCGTCGCCGCCGCGTCGGCGTCCTTCGCGCTGCCCGGGGGCAAGGCCGGCTGGTTCTGCCACACCCCGGCCGTGCCGGTGGCGCGCAGCATCGGGCGCAAGCGGCTGATGGAGCTGGCGCTGACCGGCGACCCGATCGACGCCCGCACCGCCGCGGACTGGGGGCTGGTCAACGCCTGCGTCGCCGACGAGGAGCTCGACGGCGCCGTGGACGCCCTGCTCGCCCGCGCCACCCGCGGCAGCCGCTTCGGCAAGGGCGTCGGCAAGCAGACCCTCCACGCCCAGCTCGACCGCCCCGAGGCCGACGCCTACGCCATCGCCGTCGAGGTCATGGCGGCGATGTCGCAGAGCCCGGGCGCGCGCGAGGGCATGGCCGCGTTCCTGGAGAAGCGCCGCCCGGTCTGGACGGACTGACTCCCTAGAGGGCGCGCAGGCCGGCGAGCACGCGGCGCAGGGTGTCGCCGTCGGACGACCAGCGGGGGCCGTGGCCCGGGGCCGCCCGCCCGGGCGCGACGAGGGCGGCGCGCAGGTCGCCCGCGCGCCGCACGGGCCGCCCGGCCGCGCGGATGCTGATCGTCGTCCGGCGCGGTGCCCGCCGCCGCCGGGGCAGAACCGCACCGGCGGCGCCCCGGCGGTCCGGGGCGGGCGGCGCGGCCGCGGGGGGCGGCGGGGCGAGCTCGACGACCATCGGTCCTCCTTGGTCCGATCGGTTCGTCCGGCACCGGGCGACCGCCTCGCGCAGAGCGCGGGGCGGACGCGCCAGGGTCCGGACCGGTCCCTGCGACGCCCCGACGTCGACCGGCCGGCGATCACGACGTGTCACCGGCGCGCCGACAGTAGGGGTTGTGCAACTGTTGTGCAAGACTCCGTTCGGCCGAGGACGGGAGGACGCCGGCCGTGGACGAGCCGAGCCGCACCCCCGGGGCCGACCGCCCGGACGCCGACCCGGCGACCCCGGGGCTCGAGGTCGCCGCCGTCGCCCGCCGCCTGGGCGTGGCGGCCGCGACGCTGCGCTCCTGGCACCGCCGCTACGGCATCGGCCCCCGCGGGCACGGCGCCGGCGACCGCCGGTACTACCGGGCCGATGACGTCCGACGGCTGCGCCTGATGCAGGAGGCGCTGACGCGGGGGGCCTCGGCGGCGGAGGCGGCGCGGTGGGCGCTCGCCGCCGCACCGGACGCGGGCCCGCCCGCCCCACCGACCATCGGCCCGGATCACGCGGAGCCGGCAGCGGGGTCGGGGGCCGCGGCCCCCGGTCCCGTCCTCGCGCTGGCCGGACACGTCGACGCCGCGCGCGGGCTCGCCCGCGCGGCCCTGGCGCTCGACCCGGACGCGGTCCGCGGGGTGCTGCGCGCGGCGATCCGGGCGGTGGGGGTCGTGCGGACGTGGGACGACGTCGCCCGTCCGGTCCTGGTCGCCGTCGCCGACCGGTGGGCGGCCACGGGCCGCGGGGTGGAGGTCGAGCACCTGCTCAGCGAGTGCCTGGTCCGCGAGCTCGACCACGCGGCCGCGGCGGCGCCACCACCGCGGCACCCGCGGCCGGTGCTGCTCGCGTCGGTGCCCGGCGAGGCGCACAGCCTGCCCCTGAGCGCGCTCGCCGCGGCGCTCGCCGGGCACCGGGTCGCCACGCGCCTGCTCGGCGCGGCGCTCCCCCTCCCGGCGCTGGCCGCCGCGCTGGACCGCACCGCCCCGGTCGCGCTGTTCCTGTGGTCGCAGGCGCGACCCTGCCCGCTGGAGCCGCTCGTCGCGGAGCTGCGCCGGCTGCGGTGCGGCGGCTTCGTCGGCGGTCCCGGCTGGGCGGGCGCCCCCGTCCCGCCGGGGATCACCGCGCTCGCCACCCTGGCGGAGGCGGTGGACGCGCTGAGCGGCGCCGCCGGCAGCAGGTACGACACGCCCGCCGCGGGAACCCGGACCTGACCGCAGCACCGCGTGAGCCGCGTCACATCGCGGTCACGGATGAGTGACGCTTCCGACACGCCCGCTCACGGGCGGGCACCGACCGGCCGATGACCAACGGGAAGGAGCCGAACGGTGCCCGGACGGGCACGGAGCGTTCGAGGAGCGGTCGGATCGGCGGGCCCGGGCCGCGGACCGCGTTCGGGCGCTCCCGCGCGGTCCGCCACACTCCTTCGCCAGTCACGAAGTCGTTTCGCTTCACACGCAGTTCGGCGGGAGTTCTCGTGGACATCGACACCAGCCTCAAGGCCGCCATGACCATCAACGGCGCGGTCGGCGCCGCGCTCGTCGACTTCGAGAGCGGCCTCGCCCTGGGCACCGCGGGCGAGGGGCAGCCGCTCAACCTCGAGCTGGCGTCCGCCGGCAACACCGACGTCGTCCGCGCGAAGCTGCGCACGATCGAGTCGCTGGACCTCGACGACGAGATCGAGGACATCCTGATCACGCTGGGCAGGCAGTACCACCTGATCCGGCTGCTGCGCTCCCCCGACCACGCGTCGCTGTTCCTCTACCTCGCCCTGGACCGGGCGCGGGCCAACCTGGCGCTCGCCCGCCACGAGCTGCGCCGCATCGAGAAGGAGCTGAGCGTCTGACGTCCGACTCCGACGACCGCGCGGCAGGGACGCCCGCGGCCGACGAACCCGCCACCCGAGCCCTGCCGCTGCCCGGGATCGACGCCCTCGACGAGGCCGACGTCCTGCAGGCCGCGCTGCGCGAGGTCCTGGCCGACAACGACGGGGTCACCGGGGTGCTGGTGGCCTCGTCCGACGGCCTGCTCGTGGCCGGTGAGTTCGACGTCACCGCCCCGGCCGCCACCCGCGCCGGGGCCGAGACGCTGTCCGCGATGGCCGCGACCGCCCTGGGGATCGCGCGGATGTTCGGCGACCGGCTGGCGCTGGGCCCGGAGCCGGGGTGCGTCGTGCACGGCAGCGGCGGGTGCGTCGCGGTGCAGCGGGTGGACGACACCGACGTGCTGGTGCTGTTCGGCGGCGACGTGCTGACCGTCGCCCGGCTCCACCTCGCGATGCGCCGCGCGCTGCCCCGCGTGCGCGCGGCGCTGGCCGCGACGGACGCGCCCCCGGAGAGTCCTGGAGAACCGTCCTCCTAGTTCACCTGCCGGTCCCGGCCCACCCAGAACGCCTCGCGCAGCTTGAACTTCTGGACCTTGCCGGTGGCGGTGCGCGGGATCGCGTCGCGGAACTCGACCCGCTTGGGGATCTTGAACCCGGCGAGGCGGCCGCGGCAGTGGGCGACGATCTCCTCGGCGGTGACCTCCTGGTCCGGCGCGGTGACGACGAGCGCGGTCACCAGCTCGCCCCACTTCTCGTCCGGGATCCCGATGACCGCGACCTCGGCGACGGCGGGGTGGGCGAACACGACGTCCTCGACCTCGATCGACGAGACGTTCTCCCCGCCGGTGATGATGACGTCCTTCTTGCGGTCGCTGATCGTCAGGTAGCCGCCGTCGTCGAGCGTGCCGCCGTCGCCGGTGTGGAACCAGCCGTCGGCCAGCGCGGCCTCCGACGCCTCGGGGTTCTCCCAGTAGCCGGCCAGGACGGTGTTGCCGGCGGCGAGGACCTCGCCCCCGTCGCTGATCTGCAGCCGGGTGCCGAGCGCGGGGACGCCCGCCCGGGCGAGCCGCCGGGCCCGCTCCTCGGCGTCGAGGTCGTCGTACTCGGCGCGCCCCCGGTTGATCGTCAGCAGCGGCGCGGTCTCGGTGAGGCCGTAGATCTGGTTGAACTCCCACCCGAGCTCGGCCTCGACCCGGGCCACGGTGCGCGACGGCGGGGGCGCGCCCGCGACGACGATGCGCACGCGGTCGCGCCCGGGGACCTCCCCGTCCCAGGAGCCGGCGGCGTCGAGGACGGCGTTCCAGACCGCCGGCGCCCCGCACATCAGCGTCACGCCGTGCCGGTCGACCCGGCGGAGGATCTCCGCGCCGTCGACCTTGCGGAGCACGACCTGCCGCACGCCCAGCCCCGCCATCGTGTACGGCATCCCCCAGCCGTTGCAGTGGAACATCGGCAGGGTGTGCTGGTAGACGTCGCGGTCGCCGACCTGCATGTGCATGCCGAAGGTGACGGCGTTGACCCAGATGTTGCGGTGGGTCATCTGCACGCCCTTGGGCCGGGCGGTGGTGCCGCTGGTGTAGTTGATCGTGGCGGTGGCGTCCTCGTCCGGCGCCGTCCACGGCCGGGGCGCGGTGTCGAAGTCGAGCAGCTGCTCGTACTCCTCGCCGGTGGTGAACCGGTGGTCGGCGCGGACGCCCTTGAGCGCGGTCTCCAGCTCCGGGTCGACGAGCAGCACGCGCGCGCCGGAGTGCTCGACGATGTAGGCGACCTCGTCGGGCGAGAGCCGGAAGTTGATCGGCACCAGCACCCGCCCGTAGGACGGGACGGTGAGCAGCAGCTCCAGCAGCCGCGCGGAGTTGTGGCTGACCACCGCGATCCGCTCGCCCTCGCCGACGCCGAGCGCGTCCGTCCCGGCCAGGAAGGCCCGGCCGCGGCGGGCCAGCTCGCGGTAGCTCACCTCGCCCAGCGACGGCGCGGGCTGCACGGGCTCGTCCACCACGCCCACCCGGTCGCCGTAGACCAGCTCGGCGCGGTCGAGGAAGTCGCGGGTCGTCAGGGGCACGCGCATGTCCGGCTCCCGGGCTCGGGGGCCGGCCCGGCGACCGGCCGCTGTCCGTGGTCCGCGTCACGCTATCCCGACGTCAACCCGCGCGCGCCCCTGCGGACGGCTCGGAAGCGCCGGGCGGCCCGGGCGCCGGGAGGCGGGCGCTCCGGTCGCCGAACGGCGCGGCGCACGGCCCGCGAGGAGCTACCGTGCACGGGCGCGCCGTCGAGGTCGGCGTCAGGACCGGGCCCGACGCCGACCGGCCGGGCACGGCGCCGCAGTCGCCGGTCGACGACGGGGAGGAAGCAGTGACCGTCCGCATCGACCCGTCCAACGCCGAGCAGCTGCGCCAGTGGGACGGCGAGTCCGGCGCCTACTGGACCGAGCACGCCCGGCGGCACGAGGAGATGGTCGCCGACCACCGCGCCCGCCTGCTCGACGCCGCGGCCATCGCCCCGACCGACCGCGTCCTCGACGTCGGCTGCGGCAGCGGGCGGACGACCCGCGACGCCGCGCGCCGGGCCACGGCCGGGTCGGCGCTGGGCGTGGACCTCTCCTCGGCGATGCTCGCGCTGGCCCGCCGCACTACCGAGCAGGAGCGGGTGCCGAACGCGACGTTCCTGCAGGCCGACGCGCAGGTGCACCCCTTCGACGCCGGCGCGTTCGACGTCGTGGTCAGCCAGATGGGCGTGATGTTCTTCGGCGACACCGTCGCCGCCTTCGCCAACATCGGCCGCGCCCTGCGCCCCGGAGGGCGGCTGGCCGTCCTGACCTGGCAGCCGTTCGAGCGCAACGAGTGGTTCCGCGCCGTGTTCACCGCGCTGGCGGCCGGCCGCCCCCTCGCGCCGCCCCCGCCGCACCCCCCGAGCCCCTTCGGGCTCAGCGACCCCGACGGGGTCCGGCGGGTGCTGGCCGACGCCGGGTTCGTCGACGTCGCGCTGACCGACCAGCGCGCGCCGATGCACATCGGACCCGACGTCGAGGACGCGTTCGGTTTCCTCCTCGGCCAGCTCGGCTGGATCGTCGGGGACGCCGACGCCCCCACTCGCGAGCGGGCGCTCGCCGACCTGCGCCGCAGCCTCACCGAGCACCTCACCGAGCGCGGCGTCGTCTACGGCTCGGCGGCCTGGCTGGTGCAGGCCCGGCGTCCGTAGCGCGCCCCGGTGGAGCCCCACCGAGCTGCGGTGTCGGTTCCGGGGTCGACCGCGTCCCGCTACTGTGGGCCGGAGGCGGAGGGAGTTGCGGGTGCGCGCCGTTCGCGGGGTCGTCGTCGTGGCTGCGGTGTTCGCCACCCTGCTGGGCCCCGTTCCGGCGGCTCGGGCAGCGGCGCCGACGACGACGGTGCCGGTCCAGGGTCTGGAGTACGCCGCCTCGCTGACCGAGGGGCGGTTCGGCGGCGTGGCACGCGGCGAGGCCCGCGGCGTGTGGACGGCCGTCGTCGTCCACGACCCGCTCTCGCGGGGCTCCGCCGCGCCGATCACCGGCGGGTCCTTCACCCTGCACGGCCGCGACCGCGCGGTGAGCGGCACCTTCGACGACGGCAGCGTCACGCCCTCCGACGCGGCGGGCTCGTGCGGCGACGAGCGGTTCGACGTCGCGGGCGCGCTGGCGCTGGACGGCGGCGGGCGTGGGTCGTTCCGGGTCGTCCTCACCCATCTGCGGGTGCGCACCGAGGACGGGTGCCGGACCTACGCGGCGTCGGTCGTCGGCTCGCTGCGCGTCCCGGCGCGCGCCGTCACGGGCTGAGCGGCCGGGACGGAACCGGCGACCCGCCGCGCTCAGGACCCGAACCGCTCCTCCAACTCCCGGACCTCGGGCAGGCCGATCAGGTCGGTGAAGCCGTCGAAGGTCGGCAGGCCGGGCAGGGCGGCGGCGGGGGTGCCGTCGGCGCGCAGGGTGGCGAGCAGCGCGCGGTAGCGTCCGGTCGTGCCGACCCCGGACGACGACCAGGACGCCGTGCTCGACCGCTCGGCCTTCGTGCTCGAGTTCGACGAGGACTTCCGCGGCGGCGCGCTCGACCCGGGGCGGTGGGTGGACCACTACCTGCCGCAGTGGACGACGCCGGACCGCTCGGCCGCCCGCTACGACCTCGAGCCCGGCCTGCTGCGGCTGCGCATCGACGCCGACCAGCCCGCCTGGCGGGTCGAGGACGGGGAGCTGCGGGTGTCGAACCTGCAGACGGGCACGCTCTCGGGCCCTCTCGGCTCGCCCGTCGGCGCGGACCGCCACGCCCCCGACGTCGTCGTCCGCACGCCCCAGCCGACCTGGGCGCTGTACACCCCGTCGTCCGGCCTCGCCGAGGCCGTCCTGCGGGCGCACCCCGACCCGACGTGCATGCTCGCCTTCTGGCTCGTCGGCTTCGACGGCGTCCCCGAGCGCTCCGGCGAGCTGTGCGTGTGCGAGCTGTTCGGCGACCGGATCGGCCGCGAGCGGTCGGCGGTGAACATCGGCGTCAAGGCGCAGCAGGACCCGCGCCTGCACGACGACGTCGAGTTCGCCGACCTGCCGATCGACGCCTACGACTGGCACACCTACTCCGTCGCCTGGACCCCCGAGCGCGCCCGGTTCTACGTCGACGACCGGCTGGTGCGCACCGTCGAGCAGCGCCTGGACTACCCGATGCTGCTGCTCGTGGACCTGTTCGAGTTCCCGGCGGGCCCCGACCGCGACCCGGCGGCCTACCCGAAGACCGGCGACGTGGCCGCGATCCGCGGGTACCGGGCGGCGTAGCCCACCCGCCGGTAGCCGCCGCTCTCCGGGGTGCGGGGCACGACGGCGAGTTCGCGCTGTCGCACCCGTACCCCTAAGTTGCCGCCATGGGACGCCTGCCCCGCGGGACCGGCGACGGGGGGCGCCACGAGCGGTGGTGGGTGGCCGGCCTCGTGCTGGCGCTGTTGGCGCTCGCGGCGGTGACGACGTTCACGAGCGCCGTCCTCGTCTCCACGCTCGGCGTCGTGGTCGTCCTCGCCGGCCTGGTGCTGCGGCCGCGGGCCGTCGCGGCGCTCGCTGCCGTCGCGACGACGCTCGGCGTCGTGCTCGTCCTCCGCGGGTCCGTGCCGGAGGACGGGTGGCTGCGGGTGGCCAACGTGCTTGTCGGGTCGGCGCTGGGGCTGGCGTCGGCGACCTCCCGCGCCGTGCACGTGCGCCGGATCCGCCGGCTCCAGCGGCGCGACGCGGCCCTGCTCGCCGCGCTGCCCGACGCGGTCGTGGGCCTCGACGCCGCGGGCGCGGTGGTCTTCACCAACCCGGCGGCCCGCGCCCTGCTCGGCGCGACCACGGACGGGACCGCCGAGGCGCTACGGGTCCTGCGTGCCTCCGGAACCGGCGCCGGCGACGAGCTGGCGCTGCCCGACCGCACGGCGTCGGTGGACTGGAGCGCGGTGCCCGTCGACGACGAGCAGGGCGGCCCGGTCACCCTGCTCCTGCTGCGCGACGCCACGCCGCGGCTGACCGCGCTGCGGCAGGCCGGGCAGCTCGCGGAGACCCGGCGGGAGGCGGCGTTGCAGCGCCACTACCTCGACGTCCTCGGGCGCGCCCTCCGGCCGCCGCTGCCGGCGGTGCCGGGGCTGGACCTGGGCGTCGCGTACGTGTCCGCCGAGGACGGCGCACCGACCGGCGGGGACATGCACGACGCCGTCGTCCTGCCCGACGGGTGCGTCTACCTGCTCGTCCTCGACGCGCTCGGGCACGGCGTGAGGTCCACCCAGGACGCGCTGCGCCTCGTCCACGCGGCGCGGACGCTCGTGATGGACGGGGTGCCGGTCGGCAAGCTCGCCGCCCGCCTCGACGCCGCGCCCGACCGCCCGCACGCCGTCATGGCGAGCCTCGTCGCCGTACTGCTCGACACGGCGTCCGGACGCGTCGAGGTGGCTGCGGCGGGCCATCCGCCTGTGCTGCTGGTCCGCAGCAGCGGCGCGACGGCGTGGCTCGAGTCGAGCGGGCGCGGGGTGGGCAGCCCGCAGGCCGGGACGGTCCGCACGGCCACGGCACGCCTGGACCCCGGTGACGTCCTGCTGCTCTACACCGACGGCCTGGTCGAGGCCCGCCGGGACATCGTCGCCGACATGGACCGCCTGCCCGAGGTGGTCCGCGCCCTCCGCACCCGGTCCGCGCAGACCGTGGCCCGGCGGACCACCGAGCTCATGCTCGAGGGCGCCACCCGCCGCGACGACACGCTCGTCCTCGCGGTGCGGCGCCGCTGAGCGGCACCGGCCACCCGTCCCGGACCCGGGCCCGGCCGGACCCCTCCCGCCGGGAGGCCGCCCTACCGCGGCGACCGGGTCCCGTCGGTCGCGCCGAACCGCTCCTCGAGCCGGTGGATCTCCGGCAGCCCGATCAGGTCGGTGAAGCCGTCGAAGGTCGGCAGGCCCGGCAGGGCGGCGGCAGGGGTGCCGTCGGCGCGCAGGGTGGCGAGCAGCGCGCGGATGCCGGCGGTGGCGGCGAGCAGCGTCCCGATCGGGAAGAGCACGAGCGCGAAGCCCAGCTCGGCGATCCGGGCCAGCGGGAGCGGCGGGGTGCGCCCGCCCTCGGCCCAGTTGAACACCAGCGGACCGACGCCCCGCAGCTGCTCGGCGACCTGCTCGATCGCGTCCTCGCTGGCCGGCGCCTCGACGAACAGCAGGTCCGCTCCCGCGTCGGCGTAGGCGCGGGCCCGCGCGACCGCCGCGTCGAGCCCCTCGACCGCGGCGGCGTCGGTGCGGGCGATGAGCACCAGGTCCGGGTCGCGCCGGGCGGCGACGGCGGCGCGGATCTTGCCGACCATCTCGTCCGCGCCGATCACGGCCTTGCCGCTCATATGCCCGCACTTCTTGGGCATCACCTGGTCCTCCAGGTGCAGCCCCGCGACGCCGGCCTGCTCGTAGGCCTGCACGGTGCGCACCACGTTGAGCGCGTTCCCGTAGCCGGTGTCGGCGTCGGCGATCACCGGCACGTCGACGGCCGCGACGAGCCGGCGGGCGTTGTCGACCATCTCGGTGCCGCTCAGCAGCCCCACGTCCGGCCGCCCGAGCAGGGACGCCGTCGAGCCGAACCCGGTCATGTAGACGACGTCGAACCCGGCCTGCTCGACCAGCCGCGCCGACAGCGCGTCGTAGGCGCCCGGCGCCACGACCGGCCCCGGCGCGGCCAGCAGCTCCCGCAGCCGGGCCCGCGGCGCCGGCGGTGTCCGCAACAGGTCCCCCACGGTGGCTCCCCCCGATCGGGCCCCTCACCGAAGGACCGTTGTCTTTCCCCGCGCTCTGTGCGGAGATGATCGCGCACATCGCGGCGCCGGCGAAGGGATCGAGACCCATGACCTACCGGCTCGGGGTCGACGTGGGCGGCACCTTCACCGACGTGCTGCTCGTCGAGGAGGCCAGCGGGCGGACGTGGCGGGCGAAGACGGCGTCGACGCCGGCGGACCAGGCCGAGGGGGTGCTCACGGGCGTGGGCCGGGTCTGCGCGGACGCCGGGATCGCGCTGTCGGACGTGGCGCAGGTCCTGCACGGCACCACCGTCGCGACCAACGCGATCCTCGAGGGCAAGGGCGCCACCGTCGGGCTGGTCACCACGAAGGGCTTCCGGCAGGTGCTGCAGATCGCCCGCTCGTACGTGCCGGGCGGGCTCGCGGGCTGGATCATCTGGCCCAAGCCCGAGCCGCTGGCCGCGCTGGAGAACACCGTCGAGATCGACGAGCGGATCGCCTCGGACGGCACCGTGGTCCGCGAGCTCGACGAGGCCGACGTGCGGGCGCAGCTCGGGTCTGTCGTCGGCGTCGACGCCCTCGCCGTCTCGCTCATCAACTCCTTCGCCGACCCGACGCACGAGAAGCGGGTCGCGGCGATCGCGGCCGAGCTGCTGCCCGGGGTGCCGGTGTCGCTGTCCAGCGACGTCCTGCCGGAGCTGCGCGAGTACGAGCGGACGCTGACCACCGTCGCGAACGGCTACGTCCAGCCGCAGGTCCGGCGCTACCTCGCGACGCTGGCGGAGCGGCTGCGGGCGGGCGGGGTGGCCGGCGAGCTGGCCGTCCTGCGCAGCGACGGCGGGCTGTCCGCGGCCGACGCCGCCGGCGCCGCGCCGGTGACGATGCTGCTGTCCGGCCCGGCGGGCGGGGTCACCGGCGCGGTGTGGATCGCCGAGCAGTCCGGCCACGCCGACCTGATCACCTTCGACATGGGCGGCACGTCCACCGACGTCGCGCTGGTGCAGGGCCTCACCCCCCGGATCGGCCGGGAGACGAAGGTCGGCGACCTGACGGTGCGGGCCTCCAGCGTGGACGTGCGGACGGTCGGGGCCGGCGGCGGGTCGATCGCGCACGTCCCGGAGCTGACGCGGGCGCTGCGCGTCGGCCCGCAGTCGGCGGGCGCCGACCCGGGCCCGGCCGCCTACGGCAAGGGCGGCACCGCGCCGACGGTCACCGACGCGAACGTCGTGCTGGGCTACCTGCCGCCGACGCTGGCCGGCGGGGAGATCACCCTGGACGTCGCCGCGGCGCGGGCCGCGGTCGCGACGGTCGCCGAGGCCATGGGGCTGCCGTCGGTGGAGGCGGCCGCCGCCGGGATCGTCGACATCGTCAACGAGAACATGCTCGGCGGCCTGCGGCTGGTGTCGGTGCAGCAGGGGTTCGACCCGCGCGAGTTCGCCCTCGTCGCCTTCGGCGGCGCGGGTCCGCTGCACGCGAACGCGCTCGGTCGCCTCACCGGGGCCTGGCCGGTGATCGTGCCGCCGTCGCCGGGGGTGCTGGCCGCCCTGGGCGACGCGACCACCTCGGCGCGCAGCGAGTCGGCCCGCACCGTGCTGCGCCGGTTCACCGACCTGGACGGCGAGGACCTGCGCACGATCCTGGACGAGCTGGCGGCCGAGGCGGGCGGCGCGCTCGCCGCCCAGGGCGTCCCCCGCGACCGGCAGACCACGGCGTTCCAGGTCGACGTGCGCTATCACGGCCAGGGCTTCGAGATCCCGGTCGAGGTCCCCGAGCCCGACCTGGGCGCGGTGGCGGCGGCGTTCGACGCCGAGCACGAGCGGCTGTTCTCGTTCCTGCTGACCGTCGACCACGAGCTGGTCAACGCCCGGGCCGCGGTGACGGGCCCGCGTCCGTCGGTCGCGCCGGTCACCCTGGAGGCGGCCGACGGGCCACCGGAGCCCGCGGAGAACCACACGATCTTCGTCGAGGGCGCGTGGGTGGACGCGGCGGTGTACGACCGGGCGGGCCTGCGCGCCGGGCACGTCGTCCCGGGGCCGGCGATCGTCACCGAGATGGACTCGACCACGCTGATCCTGCCGGGGCACGCGGCCACGGTGCACCCGTCGGGCTCCCTGTTGATCTGCCCGGAGGACTGACATGGCCACCGTCGTCGAGACCGCGACCGGCAGCGTCGAGAAGGGTGCCGTCGACCCCGTCACCCTCGACCTGATCGAGAACGGGCTGCGCAACGCCCGCTACGAGATGGACGAGGTGCTGTTCCGCACCGCGCTCTCCCCCGGCATCCGCGAGCAGCACGACGAGTTCCCGCTGATCGCGGACCCGGGCGGGAAGATGGTCGTGGGCCAGTTCGGGCTGTCGGTGCCCGACTTCCTCGCGGGGTTCTCCGGGACGGTCGAGGAGGGCGACGTCCTGCTGACGTCGGACCCGTACGCCTGCGGCGGCGCGATCAGCCACGCCAACGACTGGCTGGTCGTCACGCCGATCTTCCACGAGGGCCGGGTGGTCGGCTGGGCGGCGATGTTCGGGCACATGTCCGACGTCGGCGGCAAGACGCCGTCGTCGATGCCGACCGACGCCCGCACGATCTACGAGGAGGGCGTGGTCGTCCCGCCCTTCAAGCTGTACGCGAAGGGCGTGCTCAACGAGGACGCCCTGCGGATCGTGCTCAACCAGGTGCGCAAGCCGGACTGGAACCGCGCGGACCTCAACGGGCTGGTCGCGGCGTGCCGCACCGCCGGGCGCCGGGTCGTCGAGATGTGCCGGCGGTTCGGCACCGGCACCTACCTCGCCGCGCTCGACGCGCTCCTGGCGCGCAACCACGACGCGATGAAGGTGCTGCTGTCGGTGGTGTTCGAGGAGGGCAGGACGCTCTCGTTCACCGACTACATCTGCGACGACGGCGTCGGCAACGGACCCTACGAGCTGAAGCTGTCGCTCACGCGCACCGGGGACAAGGTGCACCTGGACTTCACCGGGTCGTCCCCGCAGGCCGCGGGCCCGATCAACTACTACCTGAACGAGAACCTGGCCCGGATGTTCTTCGGGATCTACATGATCACCGTGGCCGACCCGCAGATCCTGTGGAACGACGGGTTCTACCCGCTGGTCGACGTCACGATCCCGGAGGGCTCGTACTGGAAGCCCAGGCACCCGGCGTCGCTGTCGGGGCGCAACCACGGCATCGGGCGGGTGTTCGACCTGTTCGGGGGGCTGCTGGGGCAGACCAACCCGGCGCTGCTGAACGCGGCGGGCTTCTCCTCGTCGCCGCACTTCATGTACTCCGGGCACTACACGTCCGGGGACCGGGCCGGCGAGTGGTTCCAGCTCTACTCGATCGGCTTCGGGGGCATCCCCGGCCGCCCGCTCGGCGACGGGCCGGACGGGCACTCGCTGTGGCCGAGCTTCGTCAACATCCCGTGCGAGTACCTGGAGTCGTACTACCCGCTGCGGATCGACAAGTGGGAGACCGTCGCGGACACCGGCGGGGCCGGGCTGCACCGCGGCGGCAACGGCGT
>DASVUG010000094.1:0-11970 GCA_036387155.1 Pseudonocardia sp.
CCGACGGCGACGTTCGTGACGCCCTCGCCGACCGCGTGCACCCAGCCGGCGTTCTCGTGGCCGATGACGTAGGGCAGCGTCGGGTTCTGGATCGCCGCCCAGTCGCCGTTGACGATGTGCAGGTCCGTCCGGCACACCCCGGCGCCCCCGATCCTGACGATCACGTCGAGGGGGCCCCGCAGCGTCGGCTCCGGGACGTCGTCGACGCTCGGGTCCTTGCCGTACTCGTGCACCCGGACGGCTCGCACGCGTGACCTCCTCGGTGTCGCGGCCTGCGGGGAACGGTACGTAAACCTGATCGTGGTCGGGGTCTCATGTTGAGACGGCGGGCGGTCGTCCGACGGGGCGGTGCCGGCGTCCGTGGATCGCGCCCCGCTCCGTGGTGGCACCGGATCCCCAGGTAGGGTCAGGCGGGCCAGCGCCCGTCGGCGAGCGGGGTCAGCAGGTCCTCGGGCTGCGCCCAGAGGTAGGTCCAGCACGCCGCGGCCGGTGCCGCTCCGCCGGACCGGTCCCGCGCGGCCACCCGGACCCGGCGGTACTCCGGGCCCTCGTAGGCGTCGAGCCGCGCCAGCAGGCGGGCCGGGTCGCGCACCGGGACCACCCAGCCCGCGGCGCGCCGCGGATCGCGGCCCGACCGCGGGTCCAGGAGCGCGGGCCAGCCCTGGCCGGTGTCACCCAGCCGGCCGGCGACGTCGGCCCGGTGCGGCGCCCCGACGGCGTGGTCCGCCACGAGGCCCCAGGCGCGCTGCCCCGGCTGCAGCGTCCCGTAGACGAAGACGGCGGCCGGCCAGTCGTCGGGGTCCGGGGCCCCGCGCACCGTGGCGGCGTCGAGCCCGTCGTCGGGCGCGGGGTCGCCCCGCAGGTGCAGCGCCTGCGCCTGCCCGACCTCCGCGCAGCGCACCGGCCGCCCGTCGACCAGCAGCGGCCGCCGGATCGCCGACAGCCCGAGGTAGCACCAGGGCGCCTCGACGCGGACGGCGCCGGCGTCGGCGCCGCCCCCGCCCCGGAGCCCGCCGTCGACGGACACGGTGCCGGTGTGGAGCCGCGCCAGCCGGTAGCGGTCGTCGCGCCCCTCGCAGCGGTCGAGGACGGCGACCTGCTCGGGCGTGGCCAGCCAGAGCGCGTGCCGCTCGACGGCCCCCGGCACCGCGCCCAGCACCGACGTGCGCTGCCCGTCGCGCGCCCGCACCCCGCTCGCCCAGACCGCGGCCAGCCCCTCGGTGCGCGCCCGCAGCACGACGACCGGCCCCGCCAGCCCGAGCGTCCGTCGCAGCCACGTGATCTTGCTCGGGTTGCGGTTCGAGCCGTACGCCAGCAGCGGCACCCGCGCCGCCAGCGGCGGGGCACCGTGCGCGCCGAGCCAGAGGTCCAGCTCCGCGCCGCCGGGACCGACGACCCGCCAGCCGCCGTCGAACGCCAGCGGCCGGCTCACCCCGTCCAGGTGGACGAAGGAGAACGGTGGCACCGCCCCGGGGTAGGGGTCGGCGGGGAACTCCGTGTCGTCCAACGCATCCTCTGGCCGAGCAGGGTGCACGTCAGGCGGGAGAAGCGGTCTGCAGTCCGTGCGCGGTCGCGACCGTCAGCATGCGCCGCGATCGTGCCGGTTCAGTGCCCCCGCACGATCCACTCCTCCAGGTTCGGGGCCTCCTGCCCGACGGCGGTGGCGTCGCCGTGGCCGGTGCGCACGACGGTGTCGGCCGGCAGCGTGAGCAGCCGGGTGCGGATCGAGTCGATGATCGTGTCGAACGACGAGAACGAGCGACCCGTGGCGCCCGGCCCGCCCCGGAACAGGGTGTCGCCGGTGAACACCGTGCCCAGCTCCGGCACGTACAGGCACGTCGAGCCGGGGGAGTGCCCGGGCGTGGTGATCGCCCGCAGCTCGATCCCGCCGGCGCTCAGGACGTCGCCGTCGCACAGGTCGTGGTCCGGCTTGCGGTCCGGGTGCGCCATCGACCACAGCGGCGCCTCGGCCGGGTGCAGGTAGACCGGCGCGTCGAACCGGTCCGACAGCGCGGGGGCCCGGTTGACGTGGTCGTCGTGGGCGTGCGTGCACACCACCGCCACCACCCGCCGGTCCCCGACGGCGGCGGCGATGGCCTCCGCGTCGTGCGCGGCGTCGATCACGACCACCTCGCGCTCGTCGCCGACGATCCAGACGTTGTTGTCGACGTCCCACGTGCCGCCGTCCAGCGAGAAGGTGCCGGAGGTGACGACGTGCCCGATCGGCGCGGCGGACCCGAGCTCGCTCACAGGACCACCACCGAGCGCAGGACCTCGCCGCGGTGCATCTTCGCGAAGGCGGCCTCGACGTCGTCGAGCCCGATGGTCTCGGACACGAACTTCTCCAGCGGCAGTCGGCCCTGCAGGTGCAGGTCGACCAGCACGGGGAAGTCCCGCGACGGCAGGCAGTCCCCGTACCACGACGACTTCGTGGCCCCGCCGCGGCCGAAGACGTCCAGCAGGGGCAGCTCGACGCGCATGTCCGGGGTGGGCACGCCGACCAGCACCACGGTGCCGGCCAGGTCGCGCGCGTAGAAGGCCTGGGTGAACGTCTCCGGGCGGCCGACCGCGTCCACCACGACGTCCGCGCCGTTGCCGTCGGTGAGCGCCTGCACCCCCTCCACGGCGTCGGTCCCGCGGGAGTTGATCGTGTGGGTGGCACCGAACTCCCTGGCCCACTCCAGCTTCCGGTCGTCGACGTCGATCGCGATGATCGTCGAGGCGCCGGCCAGCCGGGCTCCGGCGATCGCGGCGTTGCCGACCCCGCCGCAGCCGATGACCGCGATCGAGTCGCCGCGGCCGACCGCGCCGGTGTTGATCGCCGCGCCGAGGCCGGCCATCACCCCGCAGCCGAGCAGACCGGCGACCTCGGGCTTCACCTGCGGGTTCACCTTGGTGCACTGCCCGGCGTGCACGAGCGTCTTCTCCGCGAACGCGCCGATGCCCAGGGCGGGGGACAGCTCCTGCCCGGACTGCAGCGTCATCTTCTGCGCGGCGTTGTGGGTGTTGAAGCAGTACCAGGGCCGACCGCGGCGACATGCGCGGCACGTGCCGCAGACCGCCCGCCAGTTCAGGATGACGAAGTCGCCCGGGGCGACGTCGACGACGCCCTCGCCGACGGCCTCGACGACACCCGCGGCCTCGTGGCCGAGCAGGAACGGGAAGTCGTCGTTGATGCCACCCTCGCGGTAGTGCAGGTCGGTGTGGCAGACGCCGCACGCCTGGACGTCCACCACGGCCTCGCCCGGCCCCGGATCGGGGACCACGATCGTCTCCACCGCGACCGCGTCGCCCTTCCTGTGCGACACGACCCCGCGGACCTCCTGCGGCATGCTGCTCGCCTCCTTCTCCCTCGACTCCTGCGCAGCCTGCCATGCGGGACCGACCAGAGCCGACCGTGCCGCACCGCCGATCGCTGGTCGTCCACAGGCCGGGGGTTGTCCACAGGCGGCCGGCGGGCGGCTGGTCCTCGGTCGCCCCGTGCGGTACCAAGACAGGCATGAGCGACGTCCCGGAGGCCTTCGTCTACGACGCGGTCCGCACCCCGCGGGGGCGCGGCAAGGCGTCCGGGGCGCTGTACGAGGTCAAACCGATCTCCCTGGTGGTGGGCCTGATCCACGAGCTGCGCCGGCGCCTGCCGGGGCTCGACCCGGCGGCGGTCGACGACGTGGTGCTGGGGGTGGTGACGCCGGTCGGGGACCAGGGCGGCGACATCGCCCGGGCCGCCGCGCTGGCCGCGGGCCTGCCGGACACGGTCGCCGGGGTGCAGCTCAACCGGTTCTGCGCCTCCGGTCTGGAGGCGGTGAACGTCGCGGCGCAGAAGGTCCGCTCGGGCATGGAGGACCTCGTGCTCGCCGGGGGCGTCGAGTCCATGTCGCGGGTGCCCATGGGCAGCGACGGCGGGGCCTGGGCGATGGACCCGGAGACGGCGTACGACACCGGCTTCGTGCCCCAGGGCATCGGGGCCGACCTGATCGCCACGCTCGACGGCTACACCCGCACGGACGTCGACACCTACGCGGTGGAGTCCCAGACCCGCGCGGCCAAGGCGTGGGCGAACGGCTGGTTCGCCCGCTCGGTGGTCCCGGTGCGCGACCGCAACGGGCTGGTGGTCCTGGAGCGCGACGAGCACCCGCGCCCGGGCGCGACCCTGGAGGCCCTGGCCGGTCTGCGGCCCTCGTTCGCGCAGATCGGGGCCGAGGGCGGCTTCGACGCCGTCGCGCTGCAGCGCTACCACTGGGTCGAGCGGATCGACCACGTGCACCACGCCGGCAACTCCTCGGGCATCGTGGACGGCGCGGCGCTGGTGCTGGTCGGCAGCGAGGCCGCCGGCGCCGCGGCCGGGCTGGCGCCGCGGGCGCGCGTCGTCGCCGTCGGCCTCTCGGGGTCGGATCCGACGATCATGCTGACCGGCCCGGTGCCGGCGAGCCGCAAGGCGCTGGCGCGGGCCGGGCTCACCGTCGACGACATCGACCTGTTCGAGGTGAACGAGGCCTTCGCCGCGGTGCCGATGCGCTTCATGCGCGAGATGGGCGTGCCGCACGAGAAGGTGAACGTGAACGGCGGGGCCATCGCCATGGGGCACCCGTTGGGCGCCACCGGCGCGATGATCCTCGGCACGCTGCTGGACGAGCTGGAACGCCGGGACCTGCGCTACGGGCTCGCCACGCTGTGCGTGGGCGGCGGCATGGGTATCGCGACGATCGTGGAGCGGGTGCGATGACGGGCGCCGGGGCGGTACCGGGGGCGGTGGCGGCGGAGGAGGAGCGTCCGGCCGTGCGCCGGGAGGTCGGGGACGACGGCATCGCCGTCGTCACGCTGGACGACCCGGCCAGGAGCGTCAACACGATGAACGAGGCCTACCTCACGGCCATGGAGGAGGTCCTCGACGGGTTGGCGGCGGACGTGGCCCGGCCCGCGGACGCCGGGCGGCGCCTGCGCGGGGTGGTCGTCACCTCGGCGAAGAAGACGTTCTTCGCCGGCGCGGACCTGGCCGCGATGCAGCGGTGGGGGCCGGACGACGCCGCCGCGGTGCTCGACCACATCACCCGGATCAAGGGCCAGCTGCGCCGGCTGGAGACCCTCGGGCTGCCGGTCGTCGCCGTCCTGAACGGCACCGCGCTCGGCGGGGGCCTGGAGATCGCGCTGGCCTGCCACCGGCGCATCGCCGTGGACGCGCCCGGAGCGGTCTTCGGCCTGCCCGAGGTGACCCTCGGCCTGCTGCCCGGCGCCGGCGGGGTCACCCGCATCACCCGCATGCTCGGCATCGCCGACGGCGTCACGAAGGTGATGCTCGAGGGCCGGCGCCACAAGCCGGCGGCCGCGCTGGAGATCGGGATCGTGGACGAGCTGGTGGGCAGCCGCGAGGAGGCCCTGGAGCGCGCCCGGGCGTGGATCGACGCGGGGCCCGAACCGCGCCAGCCGTGGGAGGCCCCGGGGTACCGGATCCCCGGCGGCACGCCGGCGACCCCGAAGCTCGCGGCCGTCCTGCCCGCCTTCCCGGCGCGGCTGCGCGCGCAGCTGAAGGGCGCGCCGCTGCCGGCGCCCCGCAACATCCTCGCCGCGGCGGTCGAGGGCGCCCAGGTCGACGTGGACACCGCGCTGCGCATCGAGAGCCGCTACTTCGTCGAGCTGGCCACCGGCCAGGTGGCCAAGAACATGACGAAGGCGTTCTTCTTCGACCTGCAGGCGATCGCGGCCGGCGCCTCCCGGCCGGGCGGGCACGCGCGCTGGGCGCCGACGAAGGTCGCCGTGCTCGGCGCCGGGATGATGGGCGCGGGCATCGCGTACGTCTGCGCCCAGGCCGGCTGGGACGTCGTGCTGAAGGACGTCTCGGCCGAGGCCGCGGCCCGGGGCCGGGCCCACTCCGAGGGCCTGGTCGCCAAGGGCGTGCAGCGCGGGCGGACCACCGAGGAGGCGGGCGCGGCGCTGCTCGGGCGGATCACCCCCACGGCGGACCGCGCCGACCTGGCGGGCTGCGACCTGGTGATCGAGGCCGTGTTCGAGTCGGCCGCGCTGAAGAAGGAGGTGTTCGCCGAGGTCGCGGAGGTCGTCGCCCCGGACGCGCTGCTCTGCTCGAACACCTCGACGCTGCCGATCACGGAGCTGGCCGCCGGCGTGGACAGGCCGTCGGACTTCGTCGGCCTGCACTTCTTCTCGCCGGTCGACCGGATGCCGCTGGTCGAGATCGTCCGGGGCGGGGCGAGCTCGGACGCCGCGGTCGCGCGGGCGTTCGACGTCGCCGTCGCCCTGCGCAAGACCCCGATCGTGGTCAACGACGGCCGGGGCTTCTTCACCAGCCGCGTGATCACCACCTTCCTCAACGAGGGCGTCGCCATGCTCGCCGAGGGGATCGACCCGCAGACCGTCGAGCAGGCGTCGTCGCAGGCCGGCTACCCGGCGCCGGTGCTGCAGCTGCTCGACGAGCTGACGCTGACCCTGGCCCGCCGGATCCGCGACGAGGCCCGGGCCGCGGCGGGCGAGGCGTACGCGCCGCACCCGGCCGAGGCCGTGCTGGACCGGATGGTCGAGGAGTTCGGGCGCAAGGGCCGCAGCAGCGGCGGCGGCTTCTACGAGTACGTCGACGGCCGCCGCACGCGCCTGTGGCCCGGCCTGCGCGCCGAGCTGGGCGCGACGCACCACGACGTGGACGTCGCCGAGCTCGCCGAACGGCTGCTGGTCGTCGAGGCGGTCGAGACGCAGCGCTGCCGCGACGACGGGGTGCTCACCAGCGACGTCGACGCGAACGTCGGATCGCTGCTGGGCATCGGCTACCCGCCGTGGACGGGCGGGGTCGTGCAGTACGTCGAGGGCTTCCCCGGCGGGGTCGCCGGCTTCGTGGCCCGGGCGGACGCGCTGGCGGACCGGTACGGCGAACGGTTCCGGGTACCGGCGTCGCTGCGGGAGCGGGCCGCCGGGGCGGTGCCCACCCCGGCCTGACCGCGGCCGCACAGCGCTCCGGCGCGGTCGCGCCCCCGCGTCGGCCGGGTCGCGGCCGCGCTCCTGTCCGGCCCGGCCGCGGGCCACACCCGGTCCGACCCCGGTCCGCATCCGGCCCCGACCGCGACCCCGCTGGTGCAGCACCGGGCGAAGTGGGCACCCTGGGGACGTGACGCAGTGGGTGTTCGCGGTCGTCGACCGGCTCGGCGAGGTGGGCATCGGCCTGCTGATCTTCCTGGAGAACGTCGTGCCGCCCGTGCCGTCGGAGGTGATCCTCCCCCTGGCCGGCTTCCGCGCCAGCGCCGGCGCCCTGAACCTGCCGCTCACCTGGCTCGCGGCCACGGTCGGCTCCGTCCTCGGCGCGGTGGTGCTCTACGGCCTGGGCGCGTGGCTCGGCTACGACCGGCTGCACGCCCTCGCCGGTCGGCGCTGGTTCGTCATCAGCAGCCAGAGCGACCTCGACCGCGGCCAGCGGATCTTCCGCCGGCACGGCGGCAAGATCGTGCTGCTCGGCCGGTGCATCCCGGTGGTCCGCAGCCTCGTGTCGATCCCGGCCGGCATCGACCGGATGCCGCTGCCCCGCTTCCTGCTGCTCACCGCGCTCGGCAGCGGGGTGTGGAACGCGCTGTTCATCGGGCTCGGCTGGTACCTGGGCGACCGCTGGGACCGCGTGCAGGGCTGGCTCGGGCCCGTGACCTACGTCGTCCTCGCGCTGGCGGCCGCCGGCCTCGTCTGGCTCGCCGTCCGCAAGGTCCGCCACCACCGCGCCCAGCCGGCCCGTCAACCCGTCGACCCGTCGACCCGCTGACCCGCTGGCCCGTCCGACCTGCAGCGGAGCCCCGGCGGCCGCCCGGGCCGCGCCGCGGCGGTCAGGCGACGGTGCGGCGGACGGCCGCAGCGACCGCCGCGCGCGGGTCGCCCGCGGCGCGCTGGGTCCGGGCGCCCGGGCCGCGCCGGTGCAGCTGCGCCAGCAGCTCGCGCACCGTCGCCAGGTCGCCCGCGTCCTCCAGCGCCGGCGCCACGTGGGCGACGAGCCGGTCCACCACGTCGAGCGCGGGCGCGGGGCGCCACGACCCCGGGTCGAGCAGGTCGCCGTCGAGGCCGGTGCGGCCCGCCCGCCACGCCGCGAGGCGCAGCAGGTCGGTGCGGACCGGGTCCGGCGGCTCGCCCGCCCGCCACTGCCGCACGGCCGTCTCGACGAGCGCCCGGACGAGCGCGGCGAGCAGCACCGCGTCGTCGACGTCGAGGCAGACGTCGCCGACGCGCACCTCCAGCGTGGGGTTGTCCGCCGACAGCCGGGCGTCGAAGTAGACCATCCCGCGGTCGAGGACGGTGTCCGTGTCGAGCATCGCGGCCACCGCGCCGTGGTAGCCCTCCGGGGTGCCGAACGGCGCGTACGGCCCGGCCGACGGCCAGCGCGACCACACCTGGCTGCGGTAGCTCGCGTAGCCCGAGTCGTCGCCCTGCCAGTACGGCGAGTTCGCCGTCAGCGCGAGCAGCGGGGCCAACCACGGGCGGATGCGGTCCAGCGCCCCGACGCCCTCCTCGTCCCCGTCGACGGCGACGTGCACGTGGCAGCCGCAGGTCAGCTCCTCGGCGACCGTCAGCCCGAAGCGCCGGGCCAGCCGCCGGTAGCGGTCCTTGGTCGACAGCGTCGGCGCGACCGGCAGCGGGGACGTGGCCAGCGCGGCCAACACGCTGCCGGCGGCCTCGGCCGCTCGCGCGGCACCGGCCCGGGCCCGGCGCAGCTCGCGGCCGAGCTCGTCGAGGGTCGCGCACGGCCGCGTGGCGGTCTCGACCTGCTCGCGCTGCAGCTCGTCGGTCAGGTCGACGTCCCCGGCGCGGGCGAGCACCAGGTGCGACACGGCCCGCGGCTCCCCGCTCTCCGGGTCGACCAGCAGGAACTCCTCCTCGACCCCCACCGTGCGCGCCGCCACGGCGGGAGTATCGCCGCGGAACGGGCCGCGGGCGACCGCGAGGCCGGCGTCAGTCCTCCTCGTGCCCCGTCAGCGCCGTCTTCAGCCACATCCCGAGCCGGTCGCCGAGCAGGACGCCGCCGACGCCGGCGAGCGCAGCGGGGGCGACGAACAGAAAATCGGCGAGGGCCACGTCGATCTCCTCCTGGCCGGGTCGGGGCCCGGCACGGCAGGGAGCGGCGCGGAAGGTGCCGGCGCGCTCCGGGCGGGTCGCGCCAGGATCGGCGCTCTGCTGGTGACTCGACACCCTGCGACGCCGCGTGGATCGCAGGCGACACGTCGTGATCGACGTCACGTTTGGACGACGATCAGATCGAGTTCGTGAGTCACGATAACGGAGGGGTCACGGGCGCGCACGGCCACCCGTCCGTTCGGATGGCATGATCCGGGGACCGTCGGCTCGAGGAGGGGTGTTGCCGTGCGCCCGCACTTCCGCCCCGCGGGCGACCCGATCGCGGACCCGGCCAACGTGCTCACCGGCGACGGCTACCGCATCACGCTGCTCGCCGACGGGCTCGTCCGGCTGGAGCAGGACCCGTCGGGGCGGTTCGAGGACCGCGCGAGCCAGGCCGTCGTGGACCGGGCGTTCCCGCCGGTCGCGTTCGACGTCGTCGAGACCCCGGACCGGCTCACGGTGCGCACGGCGCGGCTGCGCCTGGTCTTCGACAAGCGGCCGTTCAGCGCGGAGGGCCTGTCCGTCGCGGCCACGGGGCCCTTCCACGCCGACCGGGGCACGTGGCGGTTCGGTCGGCCGACGCCGAACCTCGGCGGTACCGCGCGGACGCTCGACGACGCCGACGGCGCCGTCCCCCTGGAGCCCGGTGTGCTCTCCCGCGACGGCGTGACCTGCTACGACGACTCGCGGACGGCGCTGCTCACCGACGACGGGTGGATCGCCCCGCGCCGCCCGGACGCTCTCGACCTGTACGTGTTCGCCTACGGCCGCGACCACCGCGCCGCACTGCGCGCCTTCCACCGGCTGACCGGCCCGCCGCCCCTGCTGCCGCGCTTCGCGCTCGGCAACTGGTGGAGCCGCTACCACCGCTACTCCGCCGACGAGTACCTCGCGCTGGTGGACCGGCTGGCGGCCGCGGGTGTCCCGCTGGCCGTCGCCGTCCTCGACATGGACTGGCACCTGGTCGACGTCGACCCGCGCCACGGCAGCGGCTGGACCGGCTACACGTGGAACCGCGACCTGTTCCCCGACCCGCCGGGGTTCCTCGCCGCCCTGCACCGGCGCGGCCTGGCGACGACGCTGAACGTGCACCCGGCCGAGGGCGTGCACGCCCACGAGGAGCGGTACGCGGCGGTCGCGCGGCGCCTGGGCGTCGACCCCGCGACCGAGCAGCCGATCGACTTCGACCCGGCCGACCCGGCGTTCCTCGAGGCGTACCTCGAGGAGCTGCACCACCCGCTCGAGGCCGAGGGGGTGGACTTCTGGTGGGTGGACTGGCAGCAGGGCGGCGTCTCGCGCGTCCCGGGGCTGGACCCGCTGTGGCTGCTGAACCACTTCCACTTCCTGGACTCCGGGCGCGTCCGCGAGGACGGGACGGCGCGCCGCCCGCTGACCTTCTCCCGCTACGCGGGCGTCGGCAGCCACCGCTACCCGATCGGCTTCTCCGGGGACACGGTCATCTCCTGGGCGTCGCTGGACTTCCAGCCCTTCTTCACCGCGACGGCGGCCAACGTCGGCTACGGCTGGTGGAGCCACGACGTCGGCGGCCACTTCTTCGGCGCCAAGGACGACGAGCTGATGGTGCGCTGGACGCAGCTCGGGGTGTTCTCGCCGATCACCCGGCTGCACAGCAGTAACAGCCCGTTCAACACCCGCGAGCCCTGGCGCTACGGCGAGCGGGCCGAGCGGGTCGTGACCGCGTTCCTGGCGCTGCGGCACCGGCTGGTGCCCCACCTGCACACGATGAACCGCCGGGCGCACGTCGAGGCCGTGCCGCTGGTCTCGCCGATGTACCACGAGCACCCGGACGTCGACGCCGCCCACACCGTGCCGAACCAGTTCCTGTTCGGCGGCCTGCTCGTCGCGCCGATCACGCAGCCCGCGGACCGGGGCACTCTGCACGGCGCCGTCCGGGCGTGGCTGCCGCCCGGTCGGTGGACCGACGTGTTCACCGGCCTGGTGTACGCGTCCCCGGCCCCCGGCGGCACCGCGGTCGCCCTGCACCGCGACCTGGAGTCGATCCCGGTGCTCGCGCCGGCCGGGGCGATCCTGCCGCTCGCGCCCGGCGACCAGCCGGCGGCGGTCAACCCCGACGTCCTGGAGCTGCGGGTGTACGCCGGCGCGGACGGGGAGTTCGTCCTCGCCGAGGAGCGGGACGACGACGGCCGCTGGGCGGAGACGCGGTTCACGATCACCGGCGGCGGGGGATCGGGAACCGAGCTCCGGATCCACCCCGTCGCCGGCGAGCGGGGCGCCGTGCCGCCGCTCCGCCGCTACGACGTGGTGCTGTGCGGGTTCGCCGACGTCACCGGCGCCGAGGTCGACGGCACGGAGCTGGCGGCGGCACCCGGCCCCGTCCCCGGCAGCGTGACGGTCACCCTGGCCGCGGTCGCCGCCGCGGACGGCGCCGTCGTCCGGCTCGTCGGCGACCCCGCCCCCGCCGGCAACCGCGACGTCCCCGAGCGCCTGTTCACCCTGCTCGACCGCGCGCAGCTGCCGCTCACCACCAAGGAGGCGGTGCACCGTTCGGTGGCCGCGCACGGGCGCAACGCGGTCCCCGCGCTCGCCGCCCTCGACCTCCCGCGACCGCTGTTCGACGCCGTCGTCGAGGTGCTGCTGGCCGACGGCGGGGAGCCCGCCCCGCACCTCCCGTCGGACGGCTGACCGGGGTCCGTCCGCCAGTCAGCCGTGACCCGGCCCGAGCAGCCGGACGCCTGCGGCCCGCAGCGCGCGGACGGCCGCACCGTCGGCGGGGGCGTCGGTCACCACGCCCGTCACGGCCGCGAGCGGCAGGACCGCGAACCGGGACGCCGCCCCGATCTTCTCGGCGCTGGCCAGCACGTAGGTGTCGGCGGCCCGCCGCGCGAGCGCCCGCTTCAT
>DASVUG010000095.1:0-4349 GCA_036387155.1 Pseudonocardia sp.
ACGAGGTCGACGCGCGCGTAGGCGACCGGCCCGAAGCGGTCGGCCACGGCGCCGGCGGCGGCCCGGGCGACGTCGAGCTGGGCGGCCGAGGCGACGTGGGGCGTGTTCGTCTCCGAGGCGAACAGGTCCTCGACCGTCCCCGACGCAGGCAGCGCGACCCGCTTGCTCGCGGCGTGGCTGTACGTGCCGCCGAGGAACACCAGCGGCCACTCGCCGTCCCGCTCGACCGACGCGAGCAGGGGCTGGACCAGCAGCGCCTCCCCGCGCTCCTGCAGCCGCCGCACGTGGGACCGCGCGCGCTCCTCCTGCCCCGGCCGGTACACCGCCGTCTCGCGGCTGCCCGCCCCGACGGCGGGCTTGACCACGAACGCCCCGCCGGGCGGGGTGAACTCCCCGTCCGGCTCGACGAAGACCGTCGGCACGGTCGGGACGCCCGCGTCGGCGAGCTCGGCGAGGTAGTGCTTGTCGAGGTTCCACCGCACCACGCCGAACGGGTTGACCAGCTCCGTCGCGCCGTCGACGCCCTCGAGCCAGCGCTCGAACTCCGCCGGCCGGTCCGCGTAGTCCCACGTCGACCGCAGGGCGACCCGGTCGTAGGACGCCCACCGGGCGGCGGGGTCGTCCCAGTCGAGGACGTCGACGCGGACGCCGAGCTCGGCCAGGGCGGCCAGCGCCGGCGGCTCGTCGTCGTCGCGGCCGCGCGCCGTGCGGGTCGTGGCCCAGGCCAAGGTGTGGATCACCCGGCGATGCTAGGCCCCCGCCCTGTCGTGAAGCCGCTCCCAGGACGTCTCCCGCCCGGAAAGTGGCTCCCCCGACACGGGTGGGCTCAGCCCGGCGCCACCTCGTACCGCGCACGGCGGCGGGTGAACGCCGCCGCGCCCGAGGTCATGGCCCGCAGGTCCACCGCGTAGCGCACCAGCTCGGTGCACGGGACCTCCGCGCGCACCACCGTTCGCCCCGGCCCCGCGACGTCCGTGCCGAGCACGCGGCCGCGCCGGCCCGACAGGTCGCCGAGCACCGTGCCGAGGTGGTCGTCCGGGATCGTCACGGTCACCTCGTCGAGCGGTTCGAGCACCAGGGTGCCGCAGGCCTGCGCGGCCTCGCGCAGCGCCAGCGCCCCCGCGGTCTGGAACGCGGCGTCGGAGGAGTCGACGCTGTGCGCCTTGCCGTCGACCAGCGTCGCCCGCACGTCGACCACCGGGTGGTGGTCGTCGGTCAGGCCCCGCTCCAGCTGGGTGCGGATGCCCTTCTCCACGCTCGGGATGAACTGCGTCGGGACCGCCCCGCCGACCACCCGGGAGACGAACTCGAACCCCGACCCGCGGGGCAGCGGCGAGAACTCGACGTGGCACACGGCGTACTGGCCGTGCCCGCCGGACTGCTTCACGTGCCGGCCGGTCACCCGCGCGGCCGAGCGGATCGTGGTCCGCAGCGCGACCTTGACCGGCTCGGTGTCGACCTCGGCCCCGCCGGCCCGCAGCCGGGAGAGCACGACGTCGGCGTGCGCCTCGCCCATGCACCACAGCACGGTCTGGTGGGTCTCGGGGTTGCGCTCCAACCGGAGCGTGGGGTCGGCGGCGACCAGGCGGGTCAGCGCCCGGCCCAGCGCGTCCTCGTCGGCCCGGCTGCGGGCGACGACCGCGACCGGCAGCAGCGGGTCGGGCAGGTTCCAGCACGACAGCAGCAGCGGGTCCGTCGCCGCGGAGATCGTGTCGCCGGTCTCGGCGCTGGCCAGCTTGGTCAGCGCGGCGATGTCGCCCGCGACGCACGCGTCGACCTCCCGCAGCTGCGCGCCCAGCGGCGAGTACACGTGCGCGACGCGCTCGTCGGCGTCGTGGCTCGCCGCCTCCACGGCGCGCGGGCGCTCCGTCGCCTCGGGGTGCCCGCTCACGTGGACCAGCGTCTCCGGCCGCAGCGTTCCCGAGAAGACCCGCACCAGCGAGACCCGCCCGACGTAGGCGTCGGCCGAGGTCCGCACGACCTCCGCGGCCAGCGGCCCGTCCGGGTCGGCGGTGAGCGGCGGGTGGGCCCCGCCGTTGATCTGCCACACCACCGGCAGCGGGTGGCGGAGCGGCGACGGGAACCCGCCGACGAGCACCTCCAGCAGCGCGTCCAGCCCGACCCCGCTCGACGCGCAGGCCGGGATCACCGGGTGGAACGACCCGCGTGCGACCGCGGTCTCCAGGTCGTCGATCAGCGTCGCGGTGTCGACGTCCTCGCCGCCGAGGTAGCGCTCCATGAGCGTCTCGTCCTCGGACTGCTCGATGATGCCCTCGACCAGCGCGGCCCGGGCGTCGTCGGCGTCCGGCGGGGCGGCGTCCCCGGGGGTCTGGGTGATCAGGCCGTACAGGCCGGTCAACGCGCCGCCCGTGCGCAGCGGCAGGTAGAGGGGGGCCACGCCGGCGCCGAAGGCGTCCTGGCAGGCCGCGACGGTCGCCTCGAGGTCCGCGCGGGGGTGGTCGCAGCGGGCGATCACGACGGCGCGCGGCATCCCGACGGCGGCGCACTCCTCCCACTGCGTGACCGTGGCGGGGTCGATCGGGCCCTCGCGCCCGGCGGAGGCCGGCACCACGAAGAGGGCGCCGTCGGCGGCGCGCAGCCCGGCGCGCAGCTCGCCGACGAAGTCGCCGTAGCCGGGGGTGTCGATCAGGTTGATCTTGGTGTCGCCGTCCGGGCCGGGCTGCAGCAGCGGCGCGACGGACAGCGCCACCGAGCGCTGCTGGCGCACGGCGGCGGCGTCGTGGTCGCACACCGTGGTGCCCTCGACGACGCTGCCGGCGCGGGGGATCGTGCCGGTGTGCGCGAGCAGGGCCTCGACCAGCGTCGTCTTTCCCGCCCCGGACGGCCCGACGAGCACGACGTTGCGGATCCGCGCGGGATCCGTGACGGACGGCGCCGCCCCGGCCCTGCCCCCGCGCTGCCCGGCTGCTCTGACGGTCATCGACGACCACCTCCGCGGAGTCCGCCGCCCGACGCCCCGGTGCGCCGGGTTGCTGTGCGCCCGATCACACACCGGCGACGGCCCGGTCACAAGCCCCGTCGTCGACGGTGGCCGTGTCCCGGGGGAGCGCCGGCGGCGGGGGTAGGGTCCGCCCGCGGCCGAGCGTGCGGGTCGCCATCGACGACAGCGCCGCCGGGTACGGTGGGCGACGAGCGCAGCGAGGAGCGGCCGTGACGGTTCCCGGGCCCGGATACGCCATCACGGCGCGCGTGGAGGTGCCCGCGTCGGCCGGTGCCGCGGGCGACCTGACGGTGGCGATCGGCCGGGTCGGGGGCGTCGTCACGGCGTTCGACGTCGTCGAGTCGCACACGGCGACGCTCGTGGTCGACATCAGCTGCAACGCGCGCGACGACGAGCACGGCCGGCAGATCACCGACGCCATCGAGTCCGTCGCGGGCGTGCGCGTGCGCAAGGTGTCGGACCGGACGTTCCTGCTGCACCTGGGCGGGAAGCTCGAGGTCACCCCGAAGGTGGGCCTGCGCACCCGCGACGACCTGTCGCGCGCCTACACCCCGGGCGTCGCGCGGGTCTGCCAGGCCATCGCGGCGAACCCCGAGGACGCCCGCCGGCTCACGATCAAGCGCAACACCGTCGCGGTGGTGACGGACGGCTCGGCGGTGCTCGGGCTGGGCAACCTCGGCGCGGCCGCCGCGATGCCGGTGATGGAGGGCAAGGCCGCGCTGTTCAAGCGCTTCGCCGGGGTGGACGCGTGGCCGGTGTGCCTGGACACCCAGGACACCGAGGAGATCATCCGGACCGTCCAGATCCTGGCTCCCGGCTACGGGGGGATCAACCTGGAGGACATCGCGGCGCCGCGCTGCTTCGAGATCGAGTCGCGGCTGCGCGCACTGCTCGACATCCCGGTGTTCCACGACGACCAGCACGGCACCGCCGTCGTCGTGCTCGGCGCGCTGCGCAACGCCCTGCGGGTGGTCGACAAGCAGCTCTCGGAGTGCCGGATCGTCGTCTGCGGGGTGGGCGCCGCCGGCTCCGCGGTCATCCGGCTGCTGGAGTCGTCGAAGCCCGGCGACGTGCTGGCCGTCGACGTGGACGGCATCGTGCACCCGGACCGCCCCGGGCTCGACGACAACCTGGCCTGGGTCGCCGAGCACACCAACGTCGAGCGCCGCCGCGGCTCGCTCGCGGACGCGCTCGTCGGGGCGGACGTGTTCGTCGGCGTGTCGGCGCCGAACCTGCTCGGCGAGGCGGAGCTGGCGACGATGGCCGAGCGCGCGATCGTGTTCGCGCTGGCCAACCCGGTGCCGGAGGTCGACCCGGCGCTCGCCGCCCGGCACGCCGCGATCGTCGCCACGGGCCGGTCGGACTACCCGAACCAGATCAACAACGT
>DASVUG010000096.1:0-13619 GCA_036387155.1 Pseudonocardia sp.
CGGCGGCGCGGCGATGCTCGCCACCGGCACCTTCCACCTGACGGCCGTGCGCAAGCTCGGCGCGGCCTTCCCGATCGACCTGGTCGCGCCGATCACCGTCGGCGGCGGCGCCGCCCGCTGGCAGGGCGCGGCGAACGCGACCTTCCTGCTCGGGGTGAGCACGGCGAGCAGGGACCAGGAGTCGGCGGCCCGGTTCGTCGAGTACCTCTCCCGCCCGCAGGTCGCGTCGCGGTACGCGAACGGCACCGTCCAGCACTCCACGGTCGCCGGCGTCGACTACACCAACCCCGACCTGAAGGCGACGGCCCGCTGGCTGGACGCCCCCGTGCTGCTCGCGCCGCGCTTCCAGTTCACCAACCTCGACGTCCGATCCGCGGTGGAGAACGCCTGCGTCGAGGTGGTGCGCGGGACGCCGCCGGAGCAGGCCGCCGAGACGGCGCAGGGCGTCGTCGACCAGAAGAGGCCCCGATGACCACCGTCGCCGCCCCCGTCGGCGCGGCGCCGCGGGCGACGTCCGCGACGGTCCGGCCCCGCGGCCGCGGCCGGCTCGCCCTGTGGCTGTTCGCCGCCCCCGCGCTGGTCTTCTACACCTACTTCCTCGCGGTGCCGACGCTGCAGACGGCGCTGTACTCGATCACCGACTGGGACGGCTACAGCGGGGACTTCGCCTGGGTCGGCGGGGGCAACTACGCCGACATCGCGACGAACGACAGCCAGTTCCGCAACGCGCTGGTCAACAGCCTGCAGTTCACGCTGGTGGTGGCCGTGGCGCAGACGGTGCTGTCGCTGGCGCTCGCCGTGCTGCTGCTGCGCAACACCCGCGGGGCCGTGCTGCTGCGGGCGCTGTTCTTCTTCCCGGCGATCCTGTCGAGCGTCGCGGTGGCGTTCGTGTGGAAGTTCGTGCTGGACCCGCAGGTCGGGCCGCTGGAGCCGGTGCTCGCGGCGGTCGGGCTGGGCGGCGGGCAGTACCTGGCCGCGCCCGGCACGGCGGTCCTGTGGCTCGCGCTCGTGCAGGTGTGGGCGCACGCCGGGCAGCTGATGGTCGTCTACATCGCCGGGCTGCAGCAGATCCCGAAGGTGCTGTACGAGGCGGCGGAGGTGGACGGGGCCACCCGCTGGGAGCGGTTCCGGCACGTCACGCTGCCGCTGATCCTGCCGACCGGGCTGATCGTGCTCGCCTACACCACGGTGCAGTCGTTCAAGGCCTTCGACCTGGTGCTGGGCCTGGGCGGGAACCCGCCGAACCCGCCTCTGGACATCCTGGCGACCCGGATCTACGGCGGCTTCGCCGACTCGCAGTTCGGCTACGCGGCGGCCGAGTCGGTGGTCTTCCTCGCGCTGATCGCGCTGATCACGTGGCTGCAGCGGCGGCTGGTGGGGCGCGACCTGACCGAGGACGCCTCATGACCCGCCGGGTGGCGCTGGGGGTCTACGCCCTGATCATCGCCGTGCCGCTGCTGGTCGTGGTGTTCGGGACGGTCAAGACCACGCAGCAGCTGTTCGCGGCGCCGCTGGGGCTGCCGACGAGCCCGACGGGGGCGAACTACGCGACGGTCGTGGGCAACGGCGAGATCGTGGTGGCCCTGCGCAACAGCGTCGTCGTCACGGTGTGCGTGCTCCTGGTCACCCTGGCCCTCGCGACCACCGCGGCATTCGCCTTCGCCCGGCTGCGCGGCGTCCTGGCGGCCGCGGCGTACGGCTTCGTCGTGGCGGGCATGGCGATCCCGGTGCAGGCGAGCATGGTGCCGCAGTTCGTGCTGTTCGACCTGCTCGGGCTGACGGACTCGCTGCTCGGCCTGGTCGTCGTGCAGTCGGTGATGGGCCTGCCGATCGCGGTGTTCATCCTCACCGGCTTCATGCGGACGCTGCCGCGGGAGCTGTTCGAGGCCGCGGACCTGGACGGCGCGAGCCCGTGGCGGACGTTCCGGTCGATCGTGCTGCCGCTGTCGACCCCGTCGCTCGCCGCCGCGGCGATCTTCCTGCTGGTGATCTCCTGGAACGACCTGCTCTACCCGCTGCTGCTCATCACCGACCCGGCCAAGCGGACGCTGCCGCTGACGCTGCTGGGGTTCACCGGGGAATACCTGACCGACTACCCCTTGCTGTTCACGGGCGTGGTCCTGGCCTCGGCGCCGCTGGCGCTCGCGTACGTGTTCCTGCAGCGGTGGTTCGTCGCCGGGCTGACGGCCGGGTCGGTCAAGGGGTGACGGCGCCCGGTCCGGACGCCGCGCACCGGATCCGGCCGACGCTCGTCACGGCGCTGCGGTCCTGGCGCGTCGACGGGCACGTGCTGCGCCTGGAGCTGGCCGAGCTGCCCGCGACGCGCTCGCTGACCGGCGGCTGGTTGACCACGGACCCGGTCGGCGTCGAGCGCGGCCTGCCCAACCTGCCGGACGCGCTGCCGGCGCCGGCGGGCGAGGCCGTCCTCCGCGCGCTGACGGTCGAGGTCGTCGCGCCCGGCGTCGTCCGGATCCGCACCGGGCCGGCGCTGCCGCCGCTCGGGGTGCTGGTGGACGAGCCGGCGCCGCTGCCGGTCGCGGTGTCGGACACCGGGGACGGGCTGGTGGTCACCGGGCCGGACGTCGCCGTGCGCGTCCGCCGACGGCCGTTCGGCGTGACGGTGCTGGACGGCGGGGCGCACGTCGCGGTGCGCACGGCCGAGCACGTCCGCCAGACCGACGGGCTGCCGTTGGCGCCGGCGCTGCGGTTCGGCGGCGACGGCGGATCCCCCGGTCCCGTGCTGTCGCTCGCCCTGGACGGCGCGGCGGTGCACGGGTTCGGCGAGCAGTTCGCCGCCTTCGACCTGCGGGGCCGGGCGCTGCGGCTGCGGGTGGCCGACGCCATGGGCACCGCGACCGGGCTGGCCTACAAGCCCGCGCCGGTGTGGCACGGCGGCGGCTACCTGGGGTTCCTCAACACCGGGGCGGTCGTGCGGGCCGACGTCGGGCACGCCGTGCCCGACGCGCTCACCCTCGCCGTGGACGACGCGTCGCTGGACCTGTTCCTGGTGCCGCACCGCGACCCGGCCGTCCGGCTGGAGCGGTACACGGCGCTCACCGGCCGCCCGCCGGCGGTCCCGGACTGGTCGCTCGGGTTCTGGCTCGGGCGCTGCCGCTACCCGTCCGCGGCGGCGATGCTGGAGGTCGCGGACCGGCTGGTCGCCGAGGACGTCCCCGCCGCCGTGCTGCACTGCGACCCGGACTGGCTGCGCGTGGACCGGCTCAACTGCGACTTCGACTGGAACACCGACCGCTTCGGCGAGCCCGAGGAGTTCGTCGCCGCGCTGCGCGAGCGCGGCCTGCGGCTGTCGCTGTGGGAGCTGCCCTACCTCGATCCCGCCTCACCGCTGCACGCCGAGGCGCTGGCCGCCGGGCACCTCGTCGTCGACGAGCGCGGCGCGCCGGTGGCGGTGGAGGGCACGCCGGCGCCGGACGGGCGGCCGCGGGCCGTCGTCGACCTGGGCCGGCCCGAGACCCGGGAGTGGTGGGCCAAGCTGCACCGCCCGCTGCTGGACGCGGGCGTGGCCGTCTTCAAGACCGACTTCGGCGAGGGGCTGCCCGACGGCGCCGCGCTGACCGGGGTGCCGCCGGCCCACGCGCACAACCTCTACCCGCTGCGCTACCACTCGGCGGTCGCCGAGGCCGCCCGGTCCGCCGGGGGCACGGGCCTGATCTGGGCGCGCGCGGGCTGGGCGGGCTCCCAGCGCTACCCGGCGGGCTGGGCGGGCGACGCCGCCGCCACCGTCGAGGGCATGCGGGCGACGCTGCGCGGCGGGCTGAACGCGGCGATGTCGATCCCCGGCTGGTGGAGCCACGACATCGGCGGGTTCAGCGCCGGACCCGGGACCGGCCCGCTCTACGCCCGCTGGCTGCAGTTCGGGGCCTTCTCCCCGATGATGCGGGCGCACGGGCTGCACCCGCGCGAGCCGTGGGCGTTCGGACCGGAGGTCCTGGCGATCGCGCGGCGGTTCGTCCGGCTGCGCGAGCGGCTGCGGCCCTACCTGCGGCGCGTCGGCGAGCAGGCGTCCGCGCAGGGGCTGCCCGTGCTCCGCCCGCTGGCCCTGGCCTTCCCCGACGACCCCGACGCCGCCCGGGTGGACGACGCGTTCCTGCTGGGCCCGGACCTGTACGTCGTGCCGGTGTTCTCCGACTCCCGGGAGCCGGTCCGGCGCGCCTACCACCTGCCCGCCGGCCGGTGGCGCGACCTGCTGACCGGCGAGGTCCGGACGGGCCCGGTGCGGGTGACCGAGGACGTCGCGCTGGACCGCATCCCCGTGCTGGCGCGCGGCGAGCTGGCGGGAGGGCTGCCCCGCACGTGACACTCGCGGGCCATCCCGTACCGACTCGCGCGCCGGTTCGTGCCGACTCGCGGAGAACGTGCGCCTCCTCGTCTGGTAGGGCTGTCGCATGACCGTCGAGGTGTCCTGGTTCGCCGCGCTGTGCGACGACGACCACGAGTTCCTGGGGGTGGCGGACCCGGCGCTGCTGTCGTCGTGGGAGCACTGCCGCGGGATCGCCCTGGCCGCGGAGGAGGCCGGCTACGACAACCTGCTCCTGCCGTCGGGCTACACCCTCGGCATCGACGCCGTCGCGTTCGCCGCGGGGATCGCGCCGCTGGTCCGGCGGATGCGGCTGCTGCTGGCGGTGCGGTTGGGCGAGCTGTGGGTGCCGCAGCTGGCCCGCCAGCTCGCGACGGTCGACCAGATGCTCGACGGCCGGCTCACCGTCAACGTCATCTCCTCCGACCTGCCCGGCCAGCAGCTCGCCTCGGCGCCGCGCTACCGCCGCACGCTGGAGACCATGCGGGCGCTGCGGACGCTCCTGCGGGGCGAGCGGGTCGACGTCGACGGCGAGTTCCTGACGCTGCACCTCGACCCGCCGCGGATCCGGGCGGTGGGCCCGGCGCCGTTCTACTTCGGCGGGATGTCCGACGCGGCGCGCGAGGTCGCCGCCGCGGCCGCCGACGTCTTCCTGATGTGGCCCGACACCCTGCCGAACGTCGCGGACACCCTCGCCGTCCTGCGCGGGCGCGCCGCCGCCCACGGCCGGGCCCTGCGCTTCGGCTACCGGGCGCACGTGATCGTCCGCGAGACGGAGGCGGAGGCCCGCGCGGCCGCCCGACGGCTGCTGTCGAAGCTGGACCCGGCCACCGGCGAGCAGGTGCGCGCCCGCTCGCTGGACAGCGGCTCGGCCGGCGTCGCCGCGCAGGTCGCGCTGCGCGAGGGCGCCGACGACGAGGGCTACGCCGAGCCGAACCTGTGGACCGGGATCGGGCGGGCCCGCTCCGGGGCCGGCGCGGCGATCGTGGGCGACCCGGACCAGGTGCTGGCCAAGCTCGAGGCCTACCGGGACCTGGGGATCGAGAGCTTCATCCTGTCCGGCTACCCGCACCGCGCCGAGGCCGACCTGTTCGCCCGCTACGTGCTCCCCCGGCTGCCCCACGCGCCGCTGACCTTCTGAGCGGGCGACACCGGCCGGCGAAAAAGTGATATCACTGGGATATCGCCCAGGGACGCCGAAGCCGAGGAGTCGCGATGGCCAGCACGGACACGACGGTCGACCCGGTCACCGAGCCCCCGGCTCGCACGCCGGTGGGTCACGAGGGCACGCGCGTGGAGGTCACCGAGCACCGGGCGTGGGCGATCAGCGGCTTCCTCGCCCTGCTCGGCGCCCTCGTCCTGCTGGGGCTGGCGGTGTGGCAGGGCGGCGTCGCCCTGGCCGCGCTCGCCGCCGAGGAGCCGGTCCCGGTCGTGGCCGTCGTGGCGTGCGGGCTCCTGACGCTGCTCGCCCTGCTCGTCGCCGCGCCGCTGGTGGTGATCCAGCCCGGGGAGGCGCGGGTGATCCAGTTCTTCGGCCGCTACGTCGGCACGGTGCGCCGCACCGGGCTCACCTGGGTGGCCCCGTTCACCACCCGGCGCACGGTGTCGGTGCGGGTGCACAACTTCGAGACCAACGCCCTGAAGGTCAACGACGCCGACGGCAACCCCGTCGAGCTGGCCGCGATCGTGGTCTGGCAGGTGGCCGACACCGCGCGGGCCTCGTTCGCCGTCGAGGACTACCAGGGCTTCGTGGCCGTCCAGGCCGAGGCCGCGGTGCGGCACGTCGCCACCACCCACCCCTACGACGCGAACCCGGACGGTGGCGCGACCGGCACGTCGCTGCGCGGCTCCACGGACACGGTGTCCGCCGAGCTCGCCCACGAGGTGGCCCAGCGCGTGGCCGTGGCCGGCGTGGAGATCATCGAGGTGCGGATCAGCCACCTGGCCTACGCGCCGGAGATCGCCCAGGCGATGCTGCAGCGCCAGCAGGCCGGCGCCGTCGTCGCGGCGCGGGAGCGGATCGTCGACGGGGCGGTCGGCATGGTGGAGATGGCGCTGAACCGGCTCCGCGAGCAGGACGTCGTCGAGCTGGACGAGGAGCGCAAGGCGGCGATGGTGTCGAACCTGCTCGTCGTGCTGTGCGGCGACCAACGGGCGACGCCGGTGGTCAACACGGGCAGCCTCTACACCTGACCGGTGGCCGCCGAACCCGCACCCGAGGACGGCCCGCCGGAGCGGCGGGCCGGCGCCCGGCGCGCCGTGCTGCTGCGGCTCGACCCGGCCGTGCACGAGGCGCTGGGCCGCTGGGCCGCCGACGAGCTGCGGAGCGTCAACGCCCAGATCGAGATCGTGCTGCGCCGGGCGCTCGCGGACGCCGGCCGGGCACCGAAGGACGCCGGTCCGCTGCCCCGCCGCGGTCGCCCGCCCTCCTCGTGACGGCCGGACCGCGTTCCGCGGCCGGTGTCCCGTGGGGCGTCCGCCGTTCGTCCCTCACGCGAGGGCGCACCGCCCTCACCCCACCGTGAGGAGATCACCGTGCTCGTCGACAAGAACGTCCTCGTCTTCGCCGCCTCGGGGGCCGTCGCCGGGGCGGTCGCCCGCACCTGCGCCGCGCAGGGGGCCACCGTCTGGGCGTCCGCCCGCCGGGGGGAGGCGGCCGAGGAGCTGGCCGCGGAGATCGTGGGAACCGGCGGCCGCGCCCACGCGGCGGAGGTCGACGCCACCGACGCCGAGGCCGTCGCCCGGCACGTCGGCGAGGTGGTCGACCGCGCCGGCGGCGTCGACGCGGTCTTCAACGGCATCGGCGGCCGCCCGGCCGACCTGCGCTACCCGGCCCGGCTCGCCGACCTCGACCTGGACGGCTTCCTGACCCCCCTGCGGGTCATCGTCGGCTCCCAGTTCCTCACCTCCCGGGCCGCCGGGCTGGCCATGGCCGAGCGGGGCCACGGGTCCGTCGTCACGCTGTCGGCGACGCTGTCCGGGATGACCGCCGCCCACATGGCGAACCTGTCGGCCGCGTGCGGCGCCGTCGAGGCCCTGACGCGCTCGCTCGCCGGCGAGCTCGGCCCGTCCGGGATCCGCGTCAACTGCGTCAGGGCCGGCGCCATGCCGGAGACGCGCACGATCGCCGAGACCGGCGCCGGTCAGGCGGCGATCACCGGCGCCGCCCCGGATTTCGGACTCCCCCCGCTCCGCCGCCCGGTCACCCTCGCGGAGACCGCCGCCACCGCGGCCTTCCTGGCCTCCGACCTGTCGGGCGGGACGACCGGGCAGACGCTCACGGTGTGCGCCGGGCAGTTCGTCTGACCGGCGTCGCGGCGACGGCGCGGCACCGGCGGCTCACCGGTCGGGCGCGGCGGGTCGGCGCGGGCGGCGGCCGGTGTAGACCCCCTCGGCGCGGAACCGCAGGCCCGGGCCGCGGTACTCCTCGAGGGCGTGGGCGATCCAGCCGACGGTGCGGGCCAGGGCGAAGACCGCCTCGGCGGCGTCGGGGCGCAGGTCGAGGGCGTGCACGGCGGCGGCGAGGGCCAGGTCGACGTTGGGGAACGCGCCGGCCCGGCCGGCGAGCGCCGCGGTGACGGTGTCGACGGCCGCGACGACGGCCGCCGCGGGCGGGTGGTCGCGCAGCGCGGCGTGGATCAGCGCGGCGCGCGGGTCGCGGGCGCGGTAGATCCGGTGGCCGAACCCGGGGATCGGCGCGCCGCTGCGCAACCGGTCGGACAGGGCGCGCACCGGGTCGACGAGCGCCTCGCCGAGGAACCGGTGCGCGGGCGCCGTGGCCGCGCCGTGGTACGGCCCGTCGAGCGCTCCCAGCCCGGCCGAGACCACGGCGTACGGGTGCGCGCGGGCGCTCGCGGCCACGCGCGCGGCGACGGTGGACACGGCCAGGTCGTGGTCGGCGAGCACGACCAGGACGAGGTCGAGCAGGGCGACCTCGGCCGGTGTCGCCGCCCGGGACGTCAGCGCGGGCCACAGCCGGGCGGCCAGCGGCCCGTCCCCCGCGCCCGGCCCGGGTCCCAGCGCGTCGACCAGCACCGCGAGCAGCGACTCCGCCCGCCGCACCACGGCGGCCGGGGTGATGTCGTAGCGCAGCGGGTCCGCGGCCCCGGCGGCCGCGACCGCGACGCGGACCCGGTCGGCCAGCCGGATCCCCCCGGGCAGGGCGCCGAGCGCCGCGCGGGCCACGTCGAGCAGCGCCGGCAACGCCGTGAACGGCGGGGGTGCGGCCAGCTCCCCGGTCCACAGCAGGTGGGCGACGGCCTCGATCGGCCAGGTCCCGGCGAGGTCGGCGACCGGGTGGCCGCGGTAGTACAGCTCGTCCTGGTCCAGCAGGGTCAGCTCGGTGTGGATGCGCTCGACGACGCCGGACGGCGTCCGGCCGTCCCGGCCCCGCTCGGCGAGGCGGTCGACCTCGTCCGGGTCGAACAGGCTCTGCCGGCGCGGCCCGTCGCGGACGCTGTGCAGCAGGCCGCGGCTGACGTAGGCGTAGACGGTCTCGGGCTTGACCTGGAGCCGCCGGGCCACCTGCGCGGTGGTCAGCAGGCGCTCGTCCCCGGTCACCCGACCCCCCTTGACATTGACTGAATCAAGATTGACGAGGATTGACAGGAAACGCAAGGTGGATGTGTGACCCTGACCGACGACGCCCCGATCCTCGCCCCCGCCGGGCTCCGCAACGTCGTGGTGACCGCGACCGAGCTGGGCGACGTCCGCGGCGGCGAGGGCTTCTACCACTACCGCCAGTACTCGGCGGTCGACCTGGCCCGCACCCGGACGTTCGAGGACGTCTGGTTCCTGTTCCTCGAGGGCCGGCTGCCGACGGCGGACGAGGCGGCGCGGTTCGCCGCGGAGGTGGCGCCCCTGCGGACGCTGCCGGCGGAGCTCCGCGACGCGCTGCCCGTCATCGCCGCGGGCGGGTCGCCGCTGCAGGGGTGGCGGACCGCGCTGTCGCTGCTCGCGGGCGTGGAAGGCGCGCCGCCGCTCTGGGACGCCGACCCGGCGACCCACCGGGCGCAGGCGCTGCGGGTCGCCGCGCTCACCCCGACCGTCCTCGCGGCGCTGCACCGGCTGCGGTCCGGGCAGGAGCCCCTCCTCCCCCGGGAAGACCTGGGTACGGCGGCCAACTGGTCCTACCTGGTCACCGGCCGGGTCCCCGACGCGGAGCGGGCCCGGGCGCTCGAGCAGTACCTGATCGCGACCGTCGACCACGGCTTCGCGGCGTCCACCTTCGCCGCGCGGGTCGTGGCCTCCACCGGGGCCGACCTGCTCTCGGCGGTGATCGCCGCGATCGGGGCGTTCTCCGGACCGCTGCACGGCGGCGCCCCGGACCGGGCGCTCGCCGGCCTCGACGAGATCGGCAGCCCGGACCGGATCGACGCCTGGGTCCGCCGCAAGGTCGCCGCGGGCGACCGGGTCATGGGCTTCGGGCACGCCGTGTACCGCACCGACGACCCGCGGTCGGTCCTGCTGCGCGAGGTCGCCCTCGGCCTGGGCGGCGAGCTGGCCGAGTTCGCCGTCGCCGTCGACGCCGGGGTGACCCGGGTCCTCGCCGAGCTCCGGCCCGGGCGCCGCCTGTACGCGAACGTGGAGTTCTACGCGGGCGTCGTCATGGAGCTGTGCGGTGTCCCCCGCAGCATGTTCACCCCGACCTTCGCCGTCAGCCGGATCGTCGGCTGGGCGGCGCACGTGCTGGAGCAGGCGACCGAGCGCCGCATCATCCGCCCGACCGCCCGCTACGCCGGCCCGCCGGCGCCGCAGCCGGTACCGCGTCGGGGCTGACGCCGCGGCGCGGCCGGGGCAGGATGATCCGCGTGCCGGTGCCGCCGCGGGACGACCACGACCTGATCGTGGTCGGCGCGGGCGTCAACGGCGCCGCGATCGCCCGGGACGCGGCGCTGCGCGGCCTGCGGGTGTGCCTGCTCGAGGCCGACGACGTCGCCTCGGGCACGTCGGCCTGGTCCAGCCGGCTGGTGCACGGCGGCATCCGCTACCTCGAGCACGGCGAGGTGCGGCTGGTCCGCGAGTCGCTGCGCGAGCGCGAGCTGCTGCTGCGCAACGCCCCGCACCTGGTGGCGCCCTACCCGCTGCTGATCCCCTTCTACGCCCACAACCGGCGGGCGCCCACGACGCTGCGGGCCGGGATGCTGGCCTACGACCTGCTGTCGGCCGACAAGACCACGCCCTGGCACCGCCTGGTCGGCCGGCGCGGGATCCGGCGCTGGCCCGGGCTCGCGACGGACGGCTTCCGCGGCGGCGCGCTCTACCACGACGCGCAGGCCCCCTACGCCGAGCGGCTGGCGGTGGAGAACGTCCTGTCGGCCCTCGAGTCCGGCGCCGACGTCCGCACGCACACCGCGGTCGTCGGGCTGGCGCCCGGGCCCCGCACCGAGGTCCGGACCCGCGCCGCCGACGGCGCCGAGGCCGTGCTCACCGCACCCGTCGTGGTGAACGCGGCCGGCCCGTCGGTGGACGCGGTGTTGCAGACCGGCGGGGCCGGCGCCGACCCGGGCCGCCGGCTGATCGGCGGCACGAAGGGCAGCCACCTGGTGCTCGACCCGTTCCCCGGCGCACCCGACACCGGCGTGCACTACGAGGCGCACAGCGACCACCGGGCCGTGCTGGTGCTGCCGTGGGCCGGGCGCTACCTGATCGGCAGCACGGACCGCTACTTCACGGGCGACCCGACGGCGGTGCGGTGCTCGGACGAGGAGGTCGACTACCTGCTCGCCGAGACCAACCGGCTGATCCCGCAGGCGCGGTTGACGCCCGGCGACGTGCTCTACAGCTACAGCGGCGTCCGCCCCCTGCCCCACGCGCCGGCCGCCGGCAGCGAGGCCGACGTCAGCCGTGACCACCAGTTCGTCGAGCACGGCCCCGGGGTGGTGGTCTCGGTGGTCGGCGGGAAGCTCACCACCCACCGGGCACTGGCGGAGCAGGCCGTCGACCTGGTCGTCCGCCGGCTGGGGACACGCCGGCGCAGCGTCACCCGGCGCGTCCCGCTGCCCGGCGCCCGCACGGCGGACTGGCCCGCGTTCGCCCGCGCCTTGCGCGCGGACTCGCCGTTCTCGGCGCGCACGACCGAGCACCTGCTCGCGGTCTACGGAGTGCGCGCGCAGGACGTGCTCGCCCTGGCCGCGGCGGACCCGCGGCTGGCGAAGGTCCTGCCCGGCGAGGACGAGGCGCTGGCCGCCGAGGTCGTGCACGCGTTCACCCGTGAGCGCGCCGGCTCGCTGGTCGACGTGCTGCACCGGCGCACGATGGTCGGCCTGGACCGGTCCGTCGGCCTGGACGCCGCCGCCGCGGCGGCGCAGGTCGCCGTCGAGGTAGTGGGCTGGTCGGACGCGCGGGCCGACGAGGAGGTCGCGGCGCACCGCCGCTACGTGCACCGGTTCCGTCCCCGCGGGCTGGAGGAGGACTGATGGCAGCATCCGAGGTCGTCGTCGGGCTGGACTGCGGGTCGACCGTCACCAAGGCGGTGGTCTACGACCGGGCGGGCACGGCGCTCGGTTCGGCCTCCGCCGCCACCGAGCACAGCCTCCCGCGGCCGCACTGGGTCGAGCGCGACATGGAGGCGCTGTGGCGCAGCTCCGCGGAGACCATCCGGGGCGCGCTGGCCGACGCCGGCGTCCCCGCGGACGCCGTCCGGGCCGTCGCCACGACCGGGCACGGCGACGGCGTCTACCTGGTCCGCGCCGACGGCGACCCGGTCCGTCCCGGCATCCTGTCGCTGGACTCCCGCGCCGTCCCGCTGCTGCGCGAGTGGGAGTCCGACGGGACCCTCGACCGGGCCATGGAGGCGACCGGGCAGCACCCGCTCGTCGCCGCGCCCGCCGCCCTGCTGGCCTGGCTCGACCGGAACGAGCCCGACAGCGTCGCGGCCACGCGCTGGATCATGTCCTGCAAGGACTGGGTGAAGTTCCGGCTGACCGGCGTGGCCACCGCCGACCTCACCGAGGCCAGCGAGTCGTTCACCGACCACCGCACGCAGCGCTACAGCGACGCCGCGCTCGCCGTCTACCGCCTGGAGCGGCTCCGCGACGCGCTGCCGCCCGCGCTGGGCAGCGGCGAGGTCGCCGGCACGGTGACCGCCGCCGCGGCGGAGGCGACGGGACTGGCCGTGGGCACCCCGGTCGTCGCGGGGGTGCACGACGTCGACGCGGCCGCGCTGGGCAGCGGGTGCGTGCGGCCCGGGGACCTCGCGGTGGTCGCCGGCACCTACAGCATCAACGAGGTCATCGCGGACGAGCCCGTCCCCGACCCGCGCTGGTACACCCGCAACTTCGTCGACTACGGCCGCTGGCTGCACATGGCCATCTCCCCCGCCTCGGCGACGAACCTGGAGTGGTTCGTCCGCCACCTGTGCCCGGACGAGGTCGCCGCGGCGGAGCGGGCCGGCCGCTCCCCGTTCGCCTTCGTCGACGCGGCCGTCCGGGACGTGCCCGACGACCCGCACGACGTGCTGTTCCTGCCGTTCCTCTACGGGTCGCCGCAGTCCCGCGACTCCGGCGCGGCGTTCGTGGGTCTGCACGGCTGGCACGACCGCCGCCACGCCCTGCGCGCGGTGCTGGACGGGGTGGTGTTCAACCACCGCGTCCACATCGACGCCCTGCGCGAGCGCTTCCCGGTCGAGAAGGCCCGCCTCGCCGGCGGCGGCGCGCGCGCCCCGTACTGGGCCCAGCTGTTCGCCGACGCGCTCGGGCTCCGGGTCGAGGTCGCCGACGTCCCGGAGGCCGGCACGCTCGGCGCCGCCGTCTGCGCCATGACCGGCGCCGGCTGGCACGACTCGATCACCGCGGCCGTCGACGCCCTGGACCTGCCGATCGTCTCCTACGAGCCGGACCCCGAGCGCGGGCCGCGGCTGGACGCCGCGTACCGGCGCTACCGGCACGTCGCCGACGCCCTGGCCGACATCCCGGGCTGACGCGACACCGGCCGGCCCGGCTCGGACACGGTCGAGGGGGCCCGCTCCCCAGCGGCCCCCCTCGACGTGGACCGGGTTCTCACCCGGTCGGCACGACGCCGATCTGGTCGGCGCCGGCGGTCGTGACGGTGGTGACGTTCTGGACGGTGCCGTCGGCGTCGGTCGTTCGGGTGCCCAGGAACGCTCCGGTCCGCGGGTCGACGATCATCTCGAGGCGGTTGCCGTCGGGATCGGTGATCCCCAGCGCCGTGCCCCGTCGGCCGTCGACCTCCGCGGCGCCGTCAGTGACGGCGAGGCCCGGCACCTTCGCGAGCGCCCGGTACAGGGCGGCACGGAGGTCCGGCGGCGCCGCGCCGGTCTTGAGGAAGTCGGTGGCGTAGA
>DASVUG010000097.1:0-8514 GCA_036387155.1 Pseudonocardia sp.
GCTGCGGAACGATGCGCCGCCCGGCCGCGCCGCCGGCGAGCCGCACCGGCCCGGTGCGGCCGTCCCGGTACGCGACGGCGTTGCGGCCCGCCTGCTTGGCCGTGTACAGCAGGACGTCGGCCGAGCCGACCAGCCGCTCCACCTCCGTCGGCCAGCCGACGCAGTGCCCGACGCCGATGCTCACCGTCACCCGAAGGCCCTCGGCCAGCTCGAACCAGGGGTGTCGCGCGACCCGGTCCCGCGCCGCCTCGCACACCGCCACGGCCTCGTCGTAGCCCTGGCCCGGCAGCACCAGCGCGAACTCCTCGCCGCCGAACCGCGCGCAGAACGCCCCGGCGGGCAGGCCGGCGCCGAGCACCTCGACCAGCCGCTGGAGCACCCGGTCGCCGAGCAGGTGCCCGTAGGTGTCGTTGACCAGCTTGAAGTGGTCGATGTCGACCAGCGCGACGGACAGCCCGAGCGTGCGGACCGCCGGGTCGAGCGGCCGGTCGAGCAGCGTCGCGAGGCACTCGTCGAGGTAGCGGCGGTTGTAGGTCGCCGTCAGGCTGTCGCGGCGGCTCAGCTCGCGGGCCTCGGCGTGCTCGCGGCGCAGCCGGTCGAGCTCGTCGTCCGGCTGCGCGGGCCCCTCGAGCAGCCGGACCGCCGCGCGCAGGTGGTCGTAGGCCTGTTCCCAGCGGCCGAGCCGGGCGAGCCGCTCGGCGGCCGCGGTGTGCGCCGCCGAGCGCTGCCGGCCCTCGTCCGGGGACAGGTCGGCGCGGGAGACCAGGTACGGCGACGGCACGTCCCCCCCGGCCGGATCGACCGCGACCGGGCCGACCGCGACCGGGCCGACCACGGCCGGGATCACCGCGGCCGGGCCCGCTGCAGCCGGTTCGATCGCGGCCCGGTCGACCGCGGCCGGGCCCGTCAGGACACCTCGGTCGGCCACGGCCACCTCCTCCTCGGCGGGCGCCACCGCGGACGCCACCTGAGGTGACAACGGCCGAGCGGGCGCCGCGCACGGTGGTTCCACCCGACCGGGGGAGATGTTTCCGCCGGTGGTGCGATGCCCGCTTCGGGTCCCGCCCGCCCGGGTACGGCGGCCCGGGCCCGCGCGACGGGCCCGTCGGACACTCCCTAGCCCCCCGAGTGCTCCAGCTCGGCGCCCAGCGGCACCGACGGGTCGTCCGGGTCGTCGAGCCAGCGCTCGGGCAGCACCACGCGCCCGGGCGAGCCCTGCCGCCCCCGGGGCCCGTCGGCGTCGGCCGGGAACGGCTCGTCCGCGTCCAGGGTGGCCAGCAGGCCGGCCAGCTCGTCCAGGCTGCTCACGAGCCCGAGGCGCTGCCGCACGTCCGACCCGACCGGGAAGCCCTTCAGGTACCAGGCGATGTGCTTGCGGATGTCGCGGATGCCCTTGTCGGGGCCCATGTGCGCGCACAGCAGCTCGGCGTGGCGGTACAGCGTCGCGGCGACCTGCCCGAGCGTCGGCGGCGCCGGCAGCGGGCGCCCCGCGAACGCCGCCTCCAGGTCGGCGAACAGCCACGGCCGGCCGAGGCACCCGCGGCCGACCACCACGCCGTCGCAGCCCGTACGGGCGACCATGGCCAGCGCGTCCGCAGCGCTGAAGACGTCCCCGTTGCCGAGCACGGGCAGCGCGTCCGGCAGGGCGTCGCGCAGCCGGGTGATCTCGTCCCAGTCCGCCGTGCCGGAGTAGCGCTGGGCGGCCGTCCGGGCGTGCAGGGCGACGGCCGCGACCCCCGCGTCCGCCGCGATCCGGCCCGCCTCCAGGTGCGTGCGGTGCCCGTCGTCGATCCCGATCCGCATCTTGACGGTGACGGGCACGCGCCCGGCGTTGCCGACCGCCGCCTCGACGATGCGCGCGAACAGCCGCCGCTTGTACGGCAGCGCCGCCCCGCCGCCGCGCCGCGTCACCTTGGGGACGGGGCAGCCGAAGTTGAGGTCGACGTGGTCGGCGAGGTCGCGCTCGACGACCGTGCGCACCGCCGCCCCGACCGTCGCCGGGTCGACCCCGTAGAGCTGCAGCGAGCGCGGGTGCTCCCCGGCGTCGAACTCGATCATCCGGAACGTCAGCGGGTTCCGCTCCACCAGCCCGCGCGAGGTGATCATCTCGCAGACGTAGAAGCCCGCTCCCTGCTCGCGGCACAGCCGCCGGAAGCCGGCGTTCGTGATCCCCGCCATCGGCGCCAGCACGACGGGCGTCGCGCAGCGGTACGGGCCGATCTGCAGCGGGCGCGTGATGGCGGGGGCGGTCACCTCCCCATCATCCCCGACGTCCGCCGCGGCTCGCGGCGCACCGGCGGCCGAGGCCCCACTTCGCCGGCTCCCTGCTCACTTCGCAGACCCCCTGGTCACTTCGCAGGGCGCACGGCCCCTGCGAGGTGAACACCGGCTCTGCGAGGTGGCTCGCGCCGCGCGGTGGAGCTGCCGCGCGGGACGCGAGCCGCCCCGCGGGACGCGCGTCTGCCGCGCGGGTCAGGGGGTGCGCGGCGGCGCCGAACCGGGCGCGGCGGCGCTCGCCGCGGCGGCCCGGCGGGCCTCCGCCGCCATCGCCAGCGTGTGCAGCGCGCACGGCCACGGCGTGGTGGGCACGCCGCGGCCCGCGCTGCCGCAGCCGTTCCCCGTGCAGAAGCCGTGGCCGTCCGGCTGGTGCTCGCGCAGCAGGTTCGCCACGACGTCCGGCATGGCCGCGACCTCGACGACGAGCCCGGCCCACAGCTCGTCCGACGACGGTCCCTCGCCGTCCCCGTCCGTCCGATCCGCCCGCATGCCGCCCCCGCCCGCCGGTTTGCGCTAACTCGCAACATGAACACTGCAAGCTAATTGAGCAACTACAACAATACCACGTATTACTCTGCGTGATGTGCAGGCTGGCGCACTCCCGCAACTCTACCCCTTCTGGTCAACGCCCGGTGCTCCCACCTGCGCGAACCGCGGAAGATGGCAGGATGCGGAGCGTGAGCACTCCGCCGACCCGACCGTCTCGCCGGGATCTGGTCACCACCGGCAAGGCGGCCGACGCCGTCGGAGTCAGCCACCGCTCGCTGCTGTACTGGGTGTCGAAGGGCTGGATCAAGCCGACCTGGCGCAGCCCGTCCGGCCGCTACATGTGGTCCGTCGACCACCTGGAGTCACAGCTCGCCGCGATGGAGGAGCCCCCGGCCGAGCCGGAGTGACACCGCCCCGCCCCCGCCCGGCGGGTACTGTTCGGCGCACGGACCCCCGGTCCGGGCCTCTAGCTCAATCGGCAGAGCAGCGGACTTTTAATCCGCGGGTTCAGGGTTCGATCCCCTGGGGGCCCACTCCCACCAGCGGAATTCTTCGCCGAGGCCGCTTCTCAAGATCGCGGGACCGTTTTGGGACCGTTTTCGTCACCGGGGACGTCGAACAGCCGCTCCAGCACGTCGGCCGTCTGCCGGTCGGTCCGGCGCCGGCCGAGGTAGCGGTCCTGGGTCATCGAGACCTTCGCGTGGTCGCCAGCGTCATCCGCGTCAGGTCCGGGAGGTCCCGGTCGACCGCCTTCTCGCCAGCCTTCACGGCGTCAAGCGCGCCGCCTCCGGCGGCGCAGCCCGCTCGGCTCACGCACTCCGCCTCCGGCCCGTGCGCGGCCGGCGGGCTACACGGTTCGGCACGATGACCTGTGTGACGCAGTCGTGGCGACAGCTGACGGACGACGTGTGGACGGGACCGACCGTCCATGGCCCTTGGATCAACGTGGTCGCGCTCGGGAACGTGATCGTCGATTCAGGACTGCGCTGGTCGCATCGTCGGGTGGCGCGTCTCCTCCGCGGGCGCGAGGTCCGAGCGCACCTGGTCACCCACGCGCACGCCGACCACGTCGGGAGTACCGCATGGCTGTGTCGGACGACCGGCGCCGACTTGCTCATGGGAGCAGCGGACGCCGATCGATTCGAGGCCGGACGGATCGACAGCGTCGCAAGTCGACTCGGTCGCGTGGTGGCCCGTTGGGCAGATCCCGACCGCGCTCCCGTCCACCGTCGACTGCGCGAAGGCGACGCCGTCGGCTCGTTCCGAGTCCTCGACACGCCCGGCCACAGCCCCGGCACGGTGGCCCTCTGGCGACCGGACGATCGCGTACTCGTCGTCGGTGATGGTCCGGTCAACCTGTCGGCCGATCCCACGAGTCCACGATGGCTGCACCTGCCGCGTTCCCTCCACCACGACTTCGAGCAGGTCCGCCGCTCCCGCCAACGCCTTGCCGGCCTCGAACCGGCACTCGTGGTGCCCGTGCACGGGCACCCGATCAGGAATCCGCGTGCCTGGACGGAAGCTTGCCTCCGGTGACGCTTGCCTTGGCCGTCGACGACGCGGACGCTCAGCCGGACCCGGACAACACCACGGGCTCCGCCCGAACCCGGCACCGCTTCAGAGATCAGTGGAAGGCGCCAGGGGCGGCGACCTCCTCCCGGCGCGCCACGAGCGCAGCCAGACCGCCGGCGGGGACGAGCCCGCGCCGCGAGGAGATCACCACCCAGCAGGAGGCACGCGGGGGAGAAGGACGCACCGGGCGCCCGAGGTGGCGGTTCTGCGTCGCCGATCGGCGGTCACGAGCAGCAGCCGGCCGAGCAGCCATCCGCCGACGCAGGCGCACCCGACGTCGGCGCGCAGCACAGGTCCCCGCGCCACGCGTTGCGGCCTTCCCTCACGGCCAACACGGCCAGGACGAGCGCGGCCGCGGGGTCGGCCCACCACCACCCGAGCGCGGCGTTGAGCACCAGGCCCACCAGCACCGCCGCCGACAGGTACGTGCACAACAGCGTCTGCTTCGAGTCCGCCACCGCACTGGCCGAACCCAGCTCGTGGCCGGCCCGCCGCTGCGCCCACGAGAGGAACGGCATGACCACCACGCTCACGGCGACCAACACGATCCCCACCATCGACCGCTCGGCTTCCCCGCCACCGAGCAGTGACCGCACCGCCTCCACCGACACATAGGCAGCCAACGCGAAGAACGAGCCCGCGATCACCCGTAGCGCCACCCGTTCCCGCTGCTCGTGATCCGACCCGGAGAACTGCCACGCCACCGCCGCCGCAGAGCTGACCTCGATCACCGAGTCCAACCCGAACCCGATCAGCGCCACCGACGAAGCCGCCGTCCCGGCCACCAGCGCCACGACCGCCTCGACCACGTTGTAGGTGATGGTTGTCGCCACCAACAGGCGCACCCGCCGACGCAGCAGCTCACGCCGGCCCGCGTCCACCCCCGCCGTCGCCACCCGGCGATGCTAGAACGCCCGCAGCACACGAGCGAAGAACGCGGGCTCCGCCCACGCCCGGCACCGCTCCGGAGATCGGGGAGGGGCACCAGGGACGGCGATCTCCTCTCGGCACGCCACGGAAAGGACGAACCGCGGCGCCCGCCGTCGACCACCACCACTGACCACGAGTTCGCGGGTTCAGGGTTCGATCCCCCGGGGCCCACCATTCCCGCGACTCAGAGCCTCGTGCGCCGTTCCTGTTCGAGATCCAGGGACAGTTTGGGGACATCATGGGCCCCCGCTGGTCCCGAACAGCCCTTCCAGCACGTCCGCCGTGACGCGGTCGGTCAACCGGTGCCCGAGGTAGCGGTCCTGGGTCATCGAGACCTTCACGTGGCCGAACTGGTCACTGATCCGGCGCGTCGACACCTCGGCGTCGTCGAGGCGCCGCTGCGGCGGCGCGGGCCGGCCACGCCTGCCCCGACGGCCTTGCCTTCGGATGACCGCGCGCACCGCTCACACGCAGTCCACGGCCACCGCGAACTCCAGCAGGGTCCGCCCGCGACCGCTGCAGCGCGCTCGCTCAACCCGACGGCGGCGAACCTCTCCGCAGCGGTTGCCACGGTGGGAGGCAGGTCCAGCACGCGGCCCCGGACTCGGGGGTGGACCCCCAGGATCGCCGCCAGCACGGTGCCGTCGCCGCCGCCCACGTCGAGGACCTCGTCGAAGCGGTCCCAGCTGTAGCGCTCCGCGATCTGCGTTGCCTGGACGCGGAACCGCCAGTTCATCTGATCGTCGAAGGACCGTCGAAGTTGTGGTCGGGCGTCCAGGTCCGTCCAGAACTCGCTGCCGTACCGGTGCGCATACGCCGGCTCGCCGGTGGCAACCGTGTGCAGCAGCTCGACGAACGCCAGCTCGGCACGCCCGCCCGCGCTGTTGATGTCGAGCAACGGTCTGATGCCGCCCGGACCGTCCGATCGCAGCTCCTCGCCCAGAGCGGTCGGCCGGTAGCGGTCACGCTCCTCGTCGCGGTGGAACACGCCGACCGTCACGAGGTGGTCGAGCAGCCGCCGCAGGGCAGGCTCGACCGCGTGGCTCCCCGACGCCAGTCGTGCGGCCGTCGCTCCTGCGCTCCCCATGAGATCGGCCAGGCCCAGCGTCGCCGCCACCCGCAACGCCATGGGTGTTACCAGACCGGCCATGCGCAGTACCGACTGCGCCGCTGTCGGACCGTCCACGCGTCGAACCTATGCGCGCTCCTCGCTCCGGCCCCGTGCCCTACCGGAGGTCGGACCGGCAGGATCGGAGCGGGCACGGCCGAGGAGCAGGGGCCGACCCGCCTCAGGACCGAGGTCCGCGGGTCGAGTCCGCCAGTGCGTCGTCGAGTTCGCACAGCTTCACGTCGGAGCGCATACCCGCGAGGCAGGTCCGCAGCGTCGTCACCCGCCGCTCGGCCTCGTCGACGAGGGTGTCGGCGATGCGGTGCCAGTCCTCGGGTTGTGGGTCCGACGGCAAGGTGGTGAAGACGTCGGCGATCTCGCGGACCGTGAGGCCGACGCGTTGCGCCACCTTGGCGATCCTGATGCGGCAGGCGGCGCTGTCGTCGAAGCGTCGCTGGTTGCCCGCCGTGCGGTAGGCGGTGACGACGCCGTTCTGCTCGTAGAAGCGGACCGCCGACGCGGCAACGCCCGCTTCGGCGGCCACCTCGCCGACGGTACGGCCGGGGTCGACGGGACGGGTGCTGGCGGTCACGCCTCGAGTGTGCACCGCCGGCTTGACTTCAACCAATGTTGAAGGCCGAGCGTGGGTCCCGTGAACGAGACCTTGCACATCGCCGTGATCGCCGCCAGCGTCCGCCAGCAGCGGATGAGCCACGTGCTGGCCGACTGGACCGCCCAGCGGGTCGCCGCACTACCGGCCGTGGTCGACCTCATCGACCTGGCCGACTGCCAACTCCCGTCCGACACGCTGCTCCAGCCCGGCGGTGGTGTCCGCTCGCCCATCGCGGACCGCATCGACGCCGCGGACGGCTTCGTCGTGGTGACTCCGGAGTACAACCACAGCTACCCCGCGAGCCTCAAGCGGGCGATCGACTGGCACTACCGCGAGTGGATGTTCAAGGCCGCCACCGTGCTGTCGTACGGAGTGCACGGCGGCCTGCTGGCCACCGAGCACCTGCGGGGGGTGTTCGCCGAGCTGCACGTGGTCACCACGCGACGGGTCGTCGGGCTGCGAGCGCCGTGGAACGAGATCGACGGCAACCGGTTCGCGCCCGAGCCGGACGTCGAGAAGGCTCTGGACGGCGCGCTGACCGAACTCGGGTGGTGGGCCGAGACCCTGCGCGCCGCCCGCCGCGACCGCCCGTTCGACCGCTGATGGCGCTGATGACGGACCGTGGCGCCCGGTCGGTGGGCCTCGTCCTGGCGCTCGGCGGACTGCTCGTCGTGGTCGACACGACCGTCACCGTCGTCGCCGTCCCGGCGATCGTCGCCGACCTCGACTCGACCCTGCCCGTCGTGCAGTGGGTCACCTCCGGCTACCTGCTCGGCGTGGTCGCGGTGATCCCGATCGCCGGCTGGGCGGCCAACCGGTTCGGCGCCCGACGGGTCTACCTGGCCGCGCTGGTGATCTTCACTCTGTTCTCCGCGTTGTGTGCGCTCGCCTGGAGTGCCGGCTCGCTGATCGCGTTCCGTGTCCTGCAGGGCCTCGGGGGCGGGCTGCTCAACCCGGTCGGGCAGGCGATCGGCCTGCGGGCGGTTCCCCGGTCCCAACGGGGGCGGATGATGAGCCTGCTCGGGCTGCCGGTGCTGATCGGCCCGCCGCTCGGGCCGCCGCTGTCGGGTTGGCTCGTCGACGTCGCCTCGTGGCGGTGGATCTTCCTGGTGAACGTGCCGGTCGGGGTCGTCGCCGTCGTGCTGTGCACGTTGGTGATCCCCCGCTTCGACGCGTCGGCGTCCGGTGGGCCCGTCGACCGGCTCGGGCTGGCGCTGCTCTCCGGCGGCGCCGTGTCGCTCGTGCTGGGTTGCACGGTGCTGGGAGACGCCGGCGAGGCGACGGCGTCCGCGCTCGCCGGGCTGCTCGCGGGTGCCGTCCTGCTGGCCGCGTTCGTACGCCGCGCGCTGCGGATCGAACGTCCCCTCATCGAGCTGCGCCTCCTGCGCCACCGCCCACTCGGCGCAGGAGTTGCGGTGCTGGGCTGCTTCGGCGCCGCCTACTTCGGCGCGATGTCGGTGCTACCGATCTTCGTCCAGGCCGTGCGCGGCGACCCGGCGATCCTCGCGGGCCTCGTCGGGCTCCC
>DASVUG010000098.1:0-2835 GCA_036387155.1 Pseudonocardia sp.
TCAGCTCGACCGACCGGCCCATCAGCACCCCGACCCGGTCCCCCGCGCCGATCCCGAGGTCGGCGAGCCCGGCGGCGAACCGGCCCGACTCGCGGCGCAGCTCCCCGTAGGTGAGTTCGCGCGCGGTGAGGTCGGGCTCGACCACCGTGAAGGCCACGTCGCCGGGGGCGTGGTCGTCGCAGAGCAGGCGGGCGGCGCAGGCGTCGGGACCGCCGAAGCGCTCGATCAGCGCCGCGGGCCCTCCGGTCATAGCGCCCATCCTGCCCGTCGGCGGACGACCGGGCGGCGGACGACCCGTCGGCGCGGCCCGGAGCGGGCCCGGGGGAGGATGCCGGGGTGCCCGACGCCCCGGTTCCCCCAGCGCCCGACCCGGCCGTCCCCGCGGCGTCCGCCGACCTCACCGCCTTCCTCACGGCGAGCCCCACCCCGTACCACGCCGTCGCCGCGGCCGTGGCGCGGTTGCGGGCCGCCGGGTTCACCGAGCAGGTCGAGACCGCGCCGTGGGCGGGCGAGCCCGGCGGGCGCTACCTGGTGCGCGACGGCACGCTGCTCGCCTGGTGGCAGCGGGCGGCGCCGGCACCCCTGCGGATCTTCGCCGCGCACACCGACTCCCCCACGCTCAAGGTCAAGCCGTACCCCGACACCGGGGCGGCCGGGTGGCGGCAGGTCGCGGTCGAGGTCTACGGCGGCGCGCTGTGGAACTCCTGGCTCGACCGCGACCTCGGGCTCGCGGGACGGCTCGCCCGCTACGACGGCTCGACGGTGCCGGTCGACGTCCGGCGGCCGCTGCTGCGCGTCCCGCAGCTGGCGATCCACCTCGACCGCGGCGTCAACCAGGGCCTGACGCTGGACCCGCAGCAGCACCTGCTGCCGGTGTGGGGGCTCGGCGAGCCGTCCGGGTTCCTGGAGTTCGTCGCGGAGGAGGCGGGCGTCGACCCGCGCGACGTTGCCGCGCACGACCTCGTCGTGCACGACCTCACCCCGCCGGCCGCGCTCGGGGGCGACGGCGAGCTGTTCGCCGCGGCCCGGCTGGACAACCTGGTCTCCGTGCACGCGGGCCTGGCGGCGCTGGTCGCGGCCCGGGACGGGGACACCGCGCCGGTGCTCGTGGCGTTCGACCACGAGGAGGTCGGCAGCGCCTCGGCGACGGGCGCGGCGGGCCCGCTGCTGGAGACGGTGCTCAGCCGGCTGGCCGGCGGGTTCGACGCCCGCGCCGAGGTCTTCGCGGCGTCGCGGGCGCTGTCGGTGGACGTCACCCACGCCGCCCACCCCAACTACCTCGGCCACCACGATCCCGGCCACCGCGCGGTGCCCAACGGCGGCCCGGCGCTCAAGGTCAACGCGAACCAGCGCTACGCGACCGACGCCCCGGGCGCCGCCGCGTGGGCCCGCGCCTGCCGCGACGCCGGCGTGCCGAGCCAGGTGTTCGTCTCCCGCAACACGGTGCCGTGCGGCAGCACCGTGGGGCCGATCATCGCCACCCGGCTGGGCATCCGGACGGTGGACGTGGGGATCCCGGTGCTGTCCATGCACTCCGCCCGCGAGCTGTGCGGGGTGGACGACCCGGCGCACCTGGTGGCGGCGGCGACGGCGTTCCTCACCGACTCGGCGTGAGCGAGCTCGCGAGCTCACCGTTGGACACAGCACCGCGGTAGCGCGTCCGACGAGCGTCAGCGAGGAGGGCGCGTGACCGGTCGCTCCAGCCACGTGCGGGTCGCCTCGTCGGCGGGCAGGAACGTCTCGATCGCCAGCTCGCTCGCGGCGACGTCGAGCGGCGAGCCGAACGTCGCGACGGTGCTGAGGAACCGGAGCACCGCGCCGTCGACCCGCAGCTCGAGCGGGAGCGCGGGGGTCGGTGCGGACGGCTCGGGGTCGGGCGCGACGCCGTCGGGCACCGGGTAGGCGAGCACCTCGGCGAGCAGGTCGTCCAGCGCGGGCCGCGGCGCGGCGGCGGCGTGCGCCCGGACCTGGCGGAGCAGGTGCGCGCGCCACGGGGAGAGGTTGCGCACGTGCGGGGCGAGCCCGCGCGGGTGCAGCGTCACCCGCACGACGTTGACCGGCGGCGCGAGCAGGGCCGGGTCGACGAGGGCGAGAAGGCGCCGGAGGGCCCCGTTGGACTCGACGACGTCGAAGTCGGCGTCCAGGACGAGGGCCGGCCACGGCTCGTGCGCCGCGAGCACCCGGTCGATGATCGCGAGCAGGTTCGCCCGGGCGGCCGGCTCGGTCCGGTCGGGGTAGACGGGGGCGTGGCCGGCGCCGAGGAGCACGCGGTTGCGCTCGCGCAGCGGCACGTCGAGCGTCTCGCACAGCCGCAGCACCATGTCCCGGCTCGGCCGCGACCGCCCCGTCTCCACGTACGACAGGTGCCGCGACGACGTCCCGGCGGCCAGGGCGAGGTCGAGCTGGCTGAAGCGCCGGCGCCGGCGCCACTCCCGCAGGAGGGGGCCGGCCGCGGGGGTGGTGGCCGTCATGCTCCGCGACCCTAGGTCAGCGCGTGGCGACGGCCCATGACCTGCGGGGTCATGGAGCCGGCGCGGCTCCCGGGTCAGGGTGGTCGAGCCCGACCGACCGACCCAGGAGGACCCGATGGACCTGCCCGCCCTCGTCGACACCCACCTCGCCGCGTGGACCGAGCCCGACGCGGACCGCCGCGCCGGGCTCGTCCGCCTCGTCTGGTCACCGACCGGCTGGCTGAGCGACCCGCCCGCCGAGGCGACGGGCCACGACGAGCTCGACGCCGTGTTCAGCACCCTGCAGGCGCAGTTCCCGGGCCACCGGTTCCGCCGCACCAGCGGCGTGGACGCGCACCACGGCGTGCTCCGCTTCGCGTGGGAG
>DASVUG010000099.1:0-4344 GCA_036387155.1 Pseudonocardia sp.
CTCCGCGGCCGGGCTCCCGACGGACGCCGCGACCGGCACCTCGGCCGGGCGCGCTGGCCGCAGGGGCCGCAGCAGCACCAGCAGCGCGCCGCCGACGACGACCGCCCCGACCAGCGACGGCAGCACGTCCACGACCGCCGCCGCCGGGCGGGTCAGGGCCGCGGCCGCGCCCACCAGCCCGAGCACCGCCGCCCCGGCGGGTCCGACCGGCCACCGGCGGTGCGCGGCGACCCCCAGCAGCGCGGCCAGCACCGCCAGGACCACGGCGATCCCGCCCAGCTGCCCGGGCTGGTCCGCGGTACCCAGCGTCGCGACGGCGAACTCCTTGACCGGGGTGGGCGCCGCGTCGACGAGCACCGCCCCGACCGCGACGACCGTGCCGGCCTGCGGTCGACCCAGCAGCGCGGCCACCAGTTCCCCGACCGCCGCTCCGGCGACGACCGCGAGCAACCCGGCCAGCGCGGCCCGGGGATTCTGGCTCATCTCGTCCTCCTCCGTGCTCGGGACAGGCCGCGGGGCCCGTCGCAACCCCTCGGCGACGGGCCCCGCGGACGGATCGGACGCGTCAGCTCTTCGGCATCAGCACGGAGTCGACGATGTAGACGGTCGCGTTCTCGGTCTGCACGTTGCCGCACACGACCTTCGAGTTGCCGTCGACGGTGAAGTCGGTCCCGCTACCGGCCACGGTCACCTCGCCGCCCTGCAGCGTCTTGTGCGTGCCGGCCAGCTGCTGGGGCGTCAGGCGCCCGGGCACCACGTGGTAGGTGAGGACCTTCTTCAGCGTGGCGTCGTCGTTGAGGACCCCGTTCAGCGTGTTCGACGGGATCTTCTCGAACGCGCTGTTCGCGGGCGCGAAGACGGTGATGCCGTCGGCGCTGTTGAGGGAGTCGACCAGGTTGGCCTTCTTGACCGCCGTCACCAGCGTCGAGAGGACCGGGTTGCCGGACGCCGCGGTCGCGACGGGCACCTTGGCCATGGACGCGAAGCTGCCGGGGTTCGAGGCGTCGGTCGGGACGGCGGCGCAGCCCGCGCCGAAGTTCTCCCCCGCCGCCATCGGCGCCATCGAGGGGGCTGCGGCCGCCGCGGTCGCGGCGGGCGCCGCGGGCGTGGCCGGCGCGGGCGCCGCGGCCGGGGCGGCCCCGCCCCCGCAGGCCGACAGGGAGACCGTGCACGCCGCGGCGGCGGTGATGACGGCGAACTTCAGAGAGCGCATCGGGAAACCTTTCGAGAAGGGACGGTCACCGGGGATTCGGGACCGAGGGAAGAAGGGATGGGTGGCGCGTCAGCGCCGGTCGGCGCCGAACCCGACGCCCGCGAGGGCGATGCCGAGAACGAGGTGCAGGATGTTGTCCTGGCCGTTCAGGGCGACGATGTTCAGCGGCGTCCCCACGAGGAACAGACCGGCCAGGAACAGCACGAGGTAGAGCACCCCGAAGCCCTGGTTGGCGGCCCGGGCGGGCCGGTGGCCGCGCAGCCCGGCCGCGATCAGCGCGACACCGATCGCCAGGTGCACCAGGTTGTGCAGCACGTTGACCTGGAACAACCCGAGCAGCGCCCCACCCGTGTCCCCGACGGCAGGGTGGCCCCCGGAGACGAGGAAGCCGGCGAGGCCGACGAGCACGAACACCGCGCCGAACACCAGTGCGACGAGGCCGTTGAGCGACCTGCCCGCGACCGTCCGTGCGCCTGCGTGACTGGACATGAATTCCTCCGCAATACGGTGTCACCGGTTCCGGTGACTCAACGGGTATTCGGAGGAGCCGCTACGCAGGCTTGGTCACGTTTCGATATCAGACCAGCGGAATGCCCACCAGCGGTGTCGTGGTCGGCTGCGGCGACCCGGTCGCGGGCTCGACCGAGACGGCGAAGGCGGCCCGTCCCCGCACGCCCTGGATCAGCGTGGTCGCCTGCGACCGCCCCGCCGGGAGCAGGCCCACCGACACCGGCGTCATGTCGTCGACGACCCACAGCTGGTAGGCCCGGTCCGGCCCAGGCGGCGGCGCGTCGGCGAGCACCACGACGCCGGCGTCCTGCGCGTCGGACACGACCACCGTGACCCGCCCGCCGCCGGTGAGCTGCCCGGCCCGCAGCGCCGCGTCCGGCGCGGCCAGCACCGCCCGGATGCGGTCGGCCTGCTGGTCCGCCGCGGCGACGGCCACCCGCTCGTCGGCCAGCCGCTGCTCCTGCACCGCGTAGGTGGTGACGGCGGTGCCGACCCCGAGCACCCCGACCACGGCCGCCGCGACGGCCAGGCGCCGCCAGCGGGTCACCGGCGAGGCCCCGTTGCGCCGCGAGCCCACCGGGGGCAGCTGCGGCGTGGCCGCGGCCCGGGCGAGGACCTGCTCGCGCATCCGCGGCGGCGGGACCGACCAGGCACCCTCCGCGAGGCGGCTCGCCGTCTCGCGGTACTCCGCGACCTCGGCCGCGCACGACTCGCACTCGGCGAGGTGCCGGTCGAACGCCGCGCGCTCGAGGTCGTCGACCGCGTCCAGGGCGTAGGCGCCCCCCAACGTGTGGATGTCCGGACTCGTCACGCCGCCACCCCCAGGCAGTCGCGCAGCCGGATGAGACCGTCGCGCATCCGGGTCTTGACGGTGGGCAGGGCGATGTCGAGCAGGGTGGAGACCTCGCGGTAGGTGTGGCCGCCGTAGTAGGCCATGGTGATGGCCTCGCGCTGCAGCTCCGTCAGCCCGTCCAGGCAGCGGCGCACCTGCTGGCGCTCCAGCCGGCTGCCCACCTGGTCCGCGACCTCGTCGTAGGGGATCTGGGCGGACGCGGCGGCCACCTTGTGCATGCGGTCCGCGCTGGACTGCTCGGACCGGACGCGGTCGACGGTGCGCCGGTGGGCGATGGTGAGCACCCACGACAGGCCGCTGCCGCGCTGCGGGTCGAACCGGCTCGCGTTCCGCCACACCTCGACCAGCACCTCCTGGGCCATCTCCTCGGCCTGGGCCGGGTCGCGCAGCACGCGCCGGGCGAGCCCGAACACCCGCGGGGACAGCAGGTCGTAGAGCCGGGCGAAGGACGCGTCGTCACCGCGGGCGACCGCCCGCAGCAGGCCGTCGATCTCGGCGCGTTCGGGCCGCGCGTCGACGGGCGGCCCGGGCGGCGCGCCGGGCACCCGTGGGCGGAGCTCCGGGTCGGTCATGGCAGCACACCTCCTGCCGCGGGCAGGGGCGGCAGCAGGCATTCGACCGCAGGGCGGGATCGGATGGGTCGACGGGGTCGCCGGTCGACGGGCGGTGGCGGCGGCGACGTCACGTTCGCGCTGCCGAAGATGCCCATTCGCGCTGTCGAACGTGCGCACTCGCGCTGCCGAACGTGCGCACTCGCGGGGGACGGGTGCTCGTATGCGCGATCGCGCCTAGGTTGGCGGGGGGGGGGCGGGACACGGGCACGGGCACGGCGGTGCCGCGGGCGGGAGCGCCGCGGCGCGGCACGCGGGGCGGCTGCGGGCCGGCCTCGCCGTCCTGCTCGCCTTCCTCGCCCTCGAGGTCACCGTCGGGTTCGCGACGTCGTCGCTCGCGCTGCTGTCCGACGCCGGCCACATGTTCACCGACGTCCTGGGCGTCGGGATGGCGCTGGCCGCGATCTCCGCGGCCCGCGCCGGCGCCGTGTCGGGCCGGCGGACCTTCGGGCTGTACCGCGCCGAGGTGCTGGCCGCCCTGGCCAACGCGGTGCTGCTGTGCGGGGTCGCGGCGTGGGTGGTCGTCGAGGCCGTGGGCCGCTTCGCCGCGCCGCCGCCGGTACCGGGGCTGCCCCTGCTGCTGACGGCCGCCGCCGGGCTGCTGGCGAACGTCGTCGTCTTCGCCCTGCTGCGCAACGGCGCCGCGGAGAGCCTGACGGTCCGGGGGGCCTACCTCGAGGTGGTGGCCGACCTGGTCGGCTCGGTCGGGGTGCTGCTCGCCGGCGCGGTCACGCTCGGCACCGGCTGGCCGTACGCGGACCCGCTGGTCGCGATCGCGATCGGGCTGTTCGTCGTGCCCCGGGCGGTCGGGCTCGGCCGCCAGGCCGTCCGGATCCTCGTGCAGGCCGCCCCGGCGCACGTGGACGTGGACCGGGTGCGGGCGCAGCTCGCGGCCCTGCCCGGCGTCCTCGACGTCCACGACGTGCACCTGTGGACGCTGACCTCGGGGATGGAGGTCGGCACCGCGCACCTGTCCATCGACGCCGCGACGGACCCGGGCGCCGTGCTGTCCGCCGCGCGCCACCTGCTCGCCGACGACCACGGCCTGCCGCACTTCACCGTCCAGGTCGAGCCGCCCGGCGCCCGCACCCACTGCACCGAGCTGAGCTGGTGAGGATCCGGGCGCTCACGACCCCGCCGTGAGCCGGGCCCGGGCG
>DASVUG010000100.1:0-8171 GCA_036387155.1 Pseudonocardia sp.
GACCGCCCGCTGACCGCCGTCGCGGTCGCCTTCCTGGTGCTCTACGCCTGGCAGGTGCTCGACACCGGGCTCGGGCCCGGGGCGCGCGAGGCGCTCGACGCGGTGCTGACCGGGATCTGGGCGCTGTTCGGCCTCGACTACCTGGTGCGGCTGCGCCTCGCCCGGCGGCGCTGGCGCTTCGTCGGCACGCACCTGCTCGACCTGCTGATCCTGCTGCTGCCGATGTTCCGGCCGCTGCGGGCGCTGCGGGTGGTCGGCGTGATCAGCGTGCTGAACCGCCAGCTGCGCGACGACGCCCGCGGCCGGATCGCGCTCTACGTCGGCGTGAGCGTCGCCCTCGTCGGGTTCGTCGCGTCGCTGGCCGTGCTCGAGGCCGAGCGGAACGCGCCGGACGCGTCGATCACGTCGTTCGGCGAGGCGCTGTGGTGGACGATCACGACGCTGTCCACCGTCGGCTACGGCGACCGGTACCCCGTGACGCTCGAGGGCCGGCTGGTCGCGGCGACCCTCATGATCGCCGGCATCGCGCTGCTCGGCGTCGTCACCGCGTCGATCGCCGCCTGGTTCGTGGAGAACCTCAGACGCGCGGAGCAGCAGGTCAGCGCCGAGGTCGAGGAGGTTTCCGAGGAGGTCGGGGACGTCTCGGCCGACGTCGAGGAGGTCTCGCAGGACGTCGAGGCGAACCGGACGCAGCTCGCGGAGGTCCTGGTCGAGCTGCGCCGGATCAGCGCCCGCCTCGACGCGCTGGAGCGCGACCGCGGGGCGGCGCCGACCCGGGCGGACCCGGAGCGTGCCGGGCCGGGCCACCCAGACCCGGACCGGTCAGCCCCATCCGTTCGACCGTCGGCGTAGGGTCCACCGGCCCGATCCGCTCCAGCGCCGCCGCGATGTCGGCGTCGGTGAGGTCGGCGTGCGTCATCAGCCGCACCTGCCCGGCCATCGCGGTGGCGAGCACGCCCACGTCGGCGAACCGCCGCAGCGTGGCCTGCAGGTCCGCCACGCGCACGAGGACGATGTTCGTCTCCGGGTCCCCGCACGACCAGCCGCGCTCGCGCAACCCGGCCGCGAGCTTCTTCGCCCGGGTGTGGTCGTCGGCCAGCCGCTCGACGCCGTCCAGCCCGACCAGCGCCGCGGCCGCCAGCACCCCGCCCTGCCGGACCCCGCCGCCGAGCATCTTGCGCAGCCGCCGCGCCTGCTCGACGAACTCGGCCGACCCGGCGACCGCCGACCCGACGGGCGCGCCGAGGCCTTTGCTGAAGCAGACCTGCACGGTGTCCACGCCCACCGTCAGCGTGGCGGGCGGCACGCCCAGCGCCACCGCGGCGTGCCAGAGCCGGGCGCCGTCCAGGTGCACCCGCAGCTTCGCGGCCCGCGCGGCGGCGACGACGGCGGCGTGCTCGTCGGGTGCGGTCACCGTGCCGCCCGCGGCGTTGTGGGTGTTCTCCAGGCACAGCAGCGTCGTGTTCAGGGTGTAGTACGGCCCGGCGGATCCGGCCCCGCGGCGCACCGCCTCCGCGGTGAGCTTCCCCGGCCCGGCGTCGGTCGGCAGCGGCCGGGGCATGCCGCCCGCGAGCCACGCCGCTGTGCCCAGCTCCGCGTCGAGCACGTGCGCCCCCACCGGCGCCAGGAACGCGTCGCCCCGGCCGAGGTGGTGCATCAGCGCGATGATGTTGCCCATCGAGCCGGTGGGCGTCCACAGCGCGTCGTCCGTGCCGAGCAGGCCGGCGACGCGGATCTCGAGCGCGCGCATCGTGGGGTCGCGGCCGAGGACGTCGTCGTCGACCTCCGCGTTGGCCATCGCCTCGCGCATCTGCTTGGTCGGCCGGGTCACGGTGTCCGATCGCAGGTCGATCGGACCGTCCGGGGACGATCGGCGGGAACGCGCGGCACGCATCGGACCGATCCAACCACGTGGATACGCTTCGATGCACGGCGGGTCACGAACGGGTTACGACGCTACCCCTTCCGGGTGAAGCGGCGGGTCGGGTGAAACCGGAGCGGGGGTCCGGCCCGTCCGAGCAGAATCGGATCGCGAGAGGGGCGGCGGGTGGCCCGCGGAGGACAGGCCCAGGGGGACGACGGGTTCGACGCGTACTTCCGGGCGCGCCGCGACGCCGTGCGCCGCACCGCGTACCTGCTGTGCGGCGACTGGCACCGCGCCGACGACCACGCGCAGGCGGCGTTCGTCGCGCTGCACCGGCACTGGCGGCGGATCCGGGACCGCGACGCGCTCGACGCGTGGATGCGGCGCACCCTGGTGCGGTCGATCGTCGACGAGTCCCGCCGGCCGTGGCGGCGGGAGCGCTCCACCGACGCCGTGTCCGAGGCCCGGCCGGCGGGGGTCGCGGCGCCGGCGCACGGCCCGGCGGACGCCGTCGCCACCCGCCACGTGCTGGTCGACGGCCTGCGCGCGGTGCCGCCGCGCCAGCGCGCGGTGCTGGTGCTGCGGTTCCTGGAGGGCCTCGACGTCGCGGCGACGGCGGCGGTCCTCGGGTGCTCGCCGGGCACGGTCAAGAGCCAGACCGCCCACGGGCTCACCGCGCTGCGCGCCGCGCTGGGCGACGCGCTGGACGACCTGCGCACGGCGGGGTGACGGCCGCGGCGACGTGGGCGGAGCCGGGTACGGGCGGAGCGGGACGGCGGGGACGCGGAAGGCGGGATCGGGGGACGGGATGGACGAGCAGGAGCGGGACGCGGGCGGCGCCGGGGGGTCGGACGCCCGGCTCGCCGCGGCCTTCCGGGACGCGGCGGCGCACCCGCCCCCGGCCGGGTTCGACGCCGGGGACGTCGTGGCGGCGTCGCGCCGGATCACCCGGCGCCGGCGCTCGGCGCTGGCCGGGGGCGCGCTGGCGGTGCTGGCCGTGGCCGGGGTCGGGACGGCCGGTCTCGTGGGCGGGCCGGAGGCGGCGCCGACGTCCTCGGCGGCGAGCGCCCCGGCGGCCGACGGACGGCGGGCGGCCGGGCCGGACGGCGGGCCGGCCGCGGGGTCCGCACCGGACGCGGCCCGCGCCGGCGGGCCGGCGCAGCAGGCGGCGCCCGAGCTCGCTCCGGTGCCGGCTCCGGTGCCGCAGCCGCCCGACGGGACCGGGGCGGACGCGGCGGCGGGCGACGCTGCGGCGGCCGGTGGCGGCCCGCCCCTGGGGCCGGGCACCGCCGCGTGCGCCGACCGCCAGGACCCGGCCCTGCGCGCGCTGCTCGAACGGGCCCTGCCCGAGGTCGCCGGCGCGCCCGAGGCCGCGGTCACGACGGAGTGCCGGCCGGCGGGGGAGCGCGGGCTGGCGCTGGAGGTGCGCGAGGGGTCGACGTCGGGCCTGCTGTCGGTCACGTACCTGCCGCCCGGCCGGGCGGTGGACCCGCCCGGCGTCGCGGAGCCGCCGGCCGCGGTGGCCCGGACCGCGGCGACGGCCTCGGGTGGCACGGTGGTCGTCGCGTCGCGCGCCGGGCGCGCCGGTGATCCCTCCCCGTTCGCCGACCGGCTGGACGCCGTCGTGGCTCGCCTCGCGCCGCAGCTGTAGGCGGCCGAGCACGTAGGCTCCGCCCACGTGATCCCGAACGTGCTGGCCGCGCGGTACGCGAGCCCGGAGCTGGTCGCGATCTGGTCGCCGGAGAACAAGATCGTGCTGGAGCGGCGCCTGTGGCTGGCGGTGCTGCGCGCCCAGCGCGACCTGGGCCTCGACGTCCCGGAGCAGGTGATAGCCGACCACGAGCGCGTCGTCGAGCGGGTCGACCTCGCCGCCATCGCCGCGCGCGAACGCGTGACCCGCCACGACGTCAAGGCCCGCATCGACGAGTTCGCCGCCCTGGCCGGCCACCAGCACGTGCACAAGGGGATGACCAGCCGCGACCTCACCGAGAACGTCGAGCAGCTGCAGGTGCGGCTGTCGCTGGAGCTGGTGGCCGACCGCACGGTCGCCGTCCTCGCCCGCCTCGCGCGCCGCGCCGCCGAGCACGCCGCGCTGGTCGTCGCCGGGCGCAGCCACAACGTCCCCGCCCAGGCCACGACGCTGGGCAAGCGGTTCGCCACCGCGGCCGACGAGCTGCTCGTGGCCTTCGAGCGGCTGGAGGAGCTGCGCCGCCGCTACCCGCTGCGGGGGATCAAGGGCCCGGTGGGCACGGCGCAGGACATGCTCGACCTGCTCGGCGGGGCCGACACGCCCGACGCGGCGGCGCGGCTGGCGTCGCTCGAGGAGCGGGTCGCCCACCACCTCGGCTTCTCCCGCGTGCTCACCAGCGTCGGCCAGGTCTACCCCCGCTCGCTGGACTTCGACGTGCTCGGCGCGCTCGTCCAGCTCGGCGCCGCGCCGTCGTCGCTGGCCCTGACGATCCGGCTGATGGCCGGCGCGGAGCTGGCGACCGAGGGGTTCCGGCCCGGCCAGGTCGGGTCGTCGGCCATGCCCCACAAGATGAACTCCCGCTCCGCCGAGCGGATCAACGGCCTGCTCGTGCTGCTGCGCGGCTACGCGGGGATGGCCGGGGAGCTGGCCGGGGCGCAGTGGAACGAGGGCGACGTGTCGGACTCGGTGGTCCGCCGCGTCGCCCTGCCCGACGCGTTCTTCGCCCTCGACGGGCTGTTCGAGACGGCGCTGACCGTCCTCGACGAGTTCGGCGCCTACCCGGCCGTGATCGCCCGCGAGCTGGACCGCTACCTGCCGTTCCTCACGACCACGGCCGTGCTGACCGCGGCGGTGCGGGCGGGCGTGGGCCGCGAGACGGCCCACGGGGTCATCAAGGAGCACGCGGTCGCGGTGGCGCTGGCGATGCGGGAGGAGGGCCGGGCCGGCAACGACCTGCTGGACCGGCTGCGGGGCGACGACCGTCTGAACCTGCCCCCCGGTGCGCTCGACGACCTGTCCGCGGACCCGCTGCGCTTCACCGGCGCCGCGACCGCACAGGTCGACGCGGTGGTCGCCCGGATCGCCGCGATCACCGGCGCGCACCCCGAGGCCGCCGCCTACACCCCCGGAGCCATCCTGTGAGCCCCCGCCGACCCGTCGGGACGCCGCGGTCGGACCGCGTCCGGTGAGGCTCCTGCACCGCGGCAAGGTCCGCGACGTCTACGCCCTGGCCGACGAGGGCGGCGGGGACGACCTGCTCCTCGTCGCGTCGGACCGCATCTCGGTCTACGACGTCGTGCTGCCGACGCCGATCCCGGACAAGGGCGCGGTGCTCACCCGGCTGTCGCGGTGGTGGTTCGACCGGCTCGCGGACCTGGTCCCGAACCACCTGGTCGACGGCGCGGTCCCGGCCGAGTTGGCGGGACGCGCGATGCGCTGCCGGCGTCTCGACATGCTGCCGGTGGAGTGCGTGGCCCGCGGCTACCTCACCGGCGGCGGCCTCGCGGAGTACGCGGCGGACGGCACCGTGTCCGGTGTCGCGCTCCCGCCGGGCCTCGTCGACGGCTCGCGGCTGCCCGAACCGGTCTTCACCCCGTCGTCGAAGGCGCCGCAGGGCGAGCACGACGCGCCGATGACGTACGCGCAGGTCGAGGCCCTGGTCGGGGCGGACACCGCGGCCCGGCTGCGGGAGCTGACCCTGGCGGTCTACCGCCGGGGCGCCGAGACGGCCGCCGCGGGCGGCATCCTCGTCGCCGACACGAAGCTGGAGTTCGGGCGCGACCCGGCCACGGGCGAGGTCGTGCTGGCCGACGAGGTCCTCACCCCGGACTCCTCCCGGTTCTGGCCCGCGGACCGCTGGGCGCCGGGCCGGCCCCAGCGCTCCTTCGACAAGCAGTTCGTGCGCGACTGGTCCGCGACCCTGCCCTGGGACCGCACCGCGCCCGGCCCCGCGATCCCCCCCGACGTCGTCGCCGCGACCCGCGCCCGCTACATCCAGGCCTACGAGCGGATAACCGGGACCCGCTGGACGTGACGTCCGTTCGGCGCTCGAGAATGGCCGGTGAACGATCGGCGGTATTCGTGCGTTACGGGTGCACGGTCGACGAACGACACCGTTTCCTATTGGCCCCCGGATCACGCCGCGTGATCGTTGCGACATCCGGGTGACGTATCCGTCCGAGGGGAAACGGCATCCGCGAACGCCACGATTCATGGTCGTACCGTGATCGGAAGGTGACGGTCCGTTGCCGGCTGGCCGGGGGTCGAGGGGGCCCCACGGCCGGTCGGACGCCGCACGGGGCAACGTGCGGCGGGGCGAGGATGTGAGGGGCACCGCGTGAACCAGCTCGACGACCTCGGCGTGCGCTCGTCCGCGACGGCGGCCGGCGGGCCCTGACCGACGGCGTCCGCGCCCGCCGGTGCGGCCGGTGCCCGGCACCGGCCTCGAGGCCGACGCGGACGCGTCCCAGAGCCCGTTGCCCAGGAGTCACGACGCTCCTCCCACGCCGTCCGAAGGGCCGGCGTATTCGAGCTGTCGAACTCCGGAAAGTCCGTGGGGGGAAGACATGCCGACCATCTCCAGGCCCGAGGAATTCAACGAGGACGGCCTGTACGTCGATCTCCGGTCCGTTTTCGGCCGGTCGCTGTTCCTGAAGTGCGAGGGGTTCAACTTCGCCGGATCGGTCAAGCTCAAGGCCGCCGTCGCGATGGTCGAGGCAGCGGAGCGCGAGAGGCGCCTGCGGCCGGGCGCGTCCCTCGTGGAGTCGTCGTCGGGGAACCTGGGCGTGGCGCTCGCGATGATCGCGGCGAGCCGCGGCTACCGGTTCCTCTGCGTGACGGACTCGCGCTGCAACCTCGCGACGCGGTTGATGATGGAGGCGCTGGGCGCCCGCGTGCACGTCGTCACCGAGCCGGACCCGGTGGGCGGGCTGCTCGGCGCGCGCATGCGCTTCATCCGCGAGCTGTGCGCCGACGACGAGCGCTACGTCTGGCTCAACCAGTACGTCAACGCCAACGCCTGGAAGGCGCACTACCGCACCACGGCGCCGGCGATCGCCCGGCGGTTCCCGGAGCTGGACGTCCTGTTCGTCGGCGCCGGCACCACCGGCACCCTGATGGGCTGCGCGCGCTGGTTCAAGCAGCGGCGCCCGTCGGTGCGGATCGTCGCGGTCGACCCCGTCGGGTCGGTCAGCTTCGGTGCGCCGCCCGCGCGGCGGATGATCCCCGGGCTGGGCATGAACGTGCGTCCGCCGCTGCTCGACCCCTCGTTCGTCGACGAGGTCCTGCACGTCGAGGAGGCCGACACCATCCGCAGCTGCCACCGCATGGCCCACCGCGGGTTCCTGTTCGGCGGCTCCACCGGAACGGTGGTCAGCGGGGCACTGCGCTGGCTCACCGACCACGGCGACGACATGACGGCGGTCGCCGTCGCGCCGGACCTCGGCGAGCGCTACCTCGACACGGTCTACCAGACCAACTGGGTGGCCGACCTCTACGGCGCCGACATCGTCTGCGACGGCGAGCTGGCCGACGGCCTGGCGGCCGGCACGCGGCCGGCCTGAGGGGACCGCGCGTGGTAGCCCATCCGGTCGACGAGCGGGCGATCGTCCCGCCCCCCGCCCTCGCGGGCCGGCACCGGCGGCCCGACACCGCCCCGACCCCCACCGTCCCCGCCCCGGCGCCCGCCGAGCCGGATCCGGCAGGCGAACCGCCCGGCGGGACTCCCGGCGAGCCCACCGTCCGGGTTCCCGCCGTGCCCGTGCCCGGATCGCCGCCCGACCCGCGGCCCGACGCGCAGGCCGGTCCGGCATCCGCCCCGGCGCCCACTCCGGCCCCCGAACCCCCCCGCGAGCCGCCGTGCGACCCGCAGGCCGGTCCGGCTTCCACCCCGGCGCCGACTCCGGCCCCCGTCCCGGAACCCACCCGCGAGCGGCCGGCCGACCCGCCGGACCCGTCCACGGTGCGGGTGCCCGCCGTCTCGCCTGACCCGTCCACGGAGCGGGTGCCCGCCGTCTCGCCTGACCCGTCCACGAAGCGGGTGCCCGCCGTCCCGCCGCCGGCCCGCCCTCCCGGTGCGCGGCTCGACCCCGAGGCCACCGTCCGGGTACCCGGCGCGCGCGCCGCCGCGGTGCGGGCGGTGCTCGGCACGTCGCTGCCACGGGTGCCCGCCCACCCCGCGCCCGGCGGCCCCACACCCGCGCACCCCGCACCGGTCGACCCGGCACCCGCCGCACCGGCACCCGCCGACGGCGCATCCGCTGCACCGGCACCCGTCGACGGCTCATCCGCTGCACCGGCACCCGTCGACGGCGCCCCCGCTGCGCCGGCACCCGTCGA
>DASVUG010000101.1:0-5846 GCA_036387155.1 Pseudonocardia sp.
CGATGACCGGGGGGACGACGCTTCTGCTGGCCCGGCACGCGCAGACCGTCTGGCACCGGGAGAACCGCTACGCCGGCACCAGCGACGTCGACCTGACCCCCGACGGCGTCCGGCAGGCCGAGCGGCTGGCCGGGTGGGTGCGCACCCGCGGGGTGGACGCCGTCGTCAGCTCCCCGGTGCGCCGCGCCCGCGAGACCGCCGGACCGAGCGCGCACGCCGCGGGCGTGCCGCTCGAGGTCGAGGACGACCTGCGCGAGGTCGGCTTCGGCGTCGCCGAGGGCCGGACGATCGACGAGCTCGACCCGGACGTCGCCGCCCGCTTCCGGGCCGACCCGGTCGCCCATCCGTTCCCCGGCGCCGAGCCGCCCGAGGAGGCCGCGGAGCGCTGCGCGGCCGCCCTGCGCCGGGTCGCCGCCCGCCACCCGGACCGCACCGTCCTGGTCGTCGCCCACAACACGCTGCTGCGGCTGGGGCTGTGCGCGCTGCTCGGCCTGCCCGTGGCGCGCTACCGGCAGGTCTTCCCGCGGCTGGACAACGTCGCCGTCACCGAGATCGCCCTGCGGGGCGGCGGGACCGGCCCGCCGGGCCTGCTGTCGCTCAACGTCCCCGTGGGCGACCCGAGACCGACCTGGAACGACGACCCGACCAGGGAGGAGCTGTCATGACGCACGGTTCTCCCTCCCGCGCCGTCACCCGGGGCGCCGCTCGCGCGCGTCGCACGGGCAGGCCTGAGCGCAACCACGTCCCCCGCGGGACCGGTCCCGCGGGGGGCACCCGCGGGGCCGGCCCGGCCGTCGGGCATCCTGGGTGGCGGTAACGCGCCCGCGCGCGGCGGCGAGATCGGGGTGCACCCCTGGTACGACGGAGGACCGATGCTCAAGTACAACCACCCGTTCCTCGCGTACTTCGTGCTGCACTGGCCGGCCCTGATCTTCCTGCCCACGGTCCTGCTCCTGCTGGCCGTGCTGGCGGGGATCACGCACTCCTGGGACAAGCGCGACGAGGCCGCCCGGCTCCAGAAGCGCCCCTGACCGGCCGCCCCGGCCTTCCGACCGGGTCCGGGCCGGGTCACCGGCCGGCGTCACCCGCCGGTCGGCCGGCCACCAGCACGGCCAGCAGCTCGTACGCGACGTGCGCCGCCGCGATGCCGGTGATCTCGGCGTGGTCGTAGGCCGGCGCCACCTCGACGACGTCCGCGCCCACGACGTCCAGCCCGACCAGCCCGCGCAGGGTGTGCAGCAGCTCGCGGCTGGTCAGCCCGCCGGCCTCGGGGGTCCCGGTGCCCGGGGCGTGCGCCGGGTCGAGCACGTCGATGTCGACCGAGACGTACACCGGCCCCTCGCCGAGCCGCGCCCGCATCCGCTCGACGACGGCCGCGAGCCCGTCGGTCTGGTAGTCGTCGCTGCCGACCACCGAGAAGCCCAGGACGCGGTCGTCGCGCAGGTCGTCCACGCCGTAGAGCGGGCCGCGGATCCCCACGTGCAGGCAGCGCCCCGGGTCGAGCAGGCCCTCCTCGGCCGCCCGCCGGAACGGGGTGCCGTGCGTGTACGGGGCGCCGAAGTAGGTGTCCCAGGTGTCGAGGTGCGCGTCGAGGTGCAGCACGGCGACCGGGCCGCGGTCGCGGGCCACCGAGCGCAGCAGCGGCAGGGCGATCGTGTGGTCACCGCCGATCGTGAGCAGCGTGGCCCCGGTCCCGCGCAGCGCGTCGGACGCCCGCTCCACGGCGGTGATCGCCTCCGCCAGGTCGAACGGGTTGACGGCCACGTCCCCGGCGTCGACGACCTGCTGGGCGGCGAACGGCAGCACCCCCAGCCCCGGGTGGTAGGGCCGCAGCAGCTTCGACGAGGCCCGCACGTGCCCGGGCCCGAACCGGGCCCCCGGCCGGTAGGACACCCCGGAGTCGAACGGCACCCCGAGCACGGCGACGTCGGCCCGCCCGACCTCGTCCAGGCGGGGGAGCCGGGCGAAGGTGGGCGGCCCCGCGAACCGCGGCACCGCCGTCGCGTCGACGGGGCCGACCGGCTCCGTCATGCGGTGTTCGATGATGACCTCGCAAGCTCGCTCATACGTGCCCCAGCCGGGCCTCGCTGGACTCCTCGGCCGCCCGTTCCGCGCCGCGGTCGAGCGTGCGGCTGAACAGCAGGTACGCCACGCCGGTGACGACCAGCCCCACCAGCCACGCCACGTCCACCTCGCCCAGCGCGGCGGCGGCCGGGCCGGTGAAGAACCCGGGGAGCACCATGAACGGGACCTCCGCGGCGAGCCCGATCGCGTAGGCGGCGAGCCCGCGCCACTGCCACACCCCGTAGACGCCGTCGAGCCGGAAGAGGTCGGCGATGGCGTAGTGCCCGCGGCGGACGACGAAGAAGTCGACGAGGTTGGCCGCCGTCCAGGGCACCAGCAGGTAGAGCATCAGCGTCAGCCCGGTCGCGACGGCGCTGACCGCGTCCCCGGTGACGGCCAGGCTCGCCGCGAACCACACCACGGCCAGCGCGACGATCGTGACGACCCGGTGCACCCGGCCGGGCCGGATCGGGCGGACGGCGTCGACGGCGGTGAGCACCGTCAGCATGCCGCCGTAGGCGTTCATCCCCATCGTCGCCCACAGCGCCAGCGCCGAGAGCAGCGCGGCCGCGTCGCCGAGGTGCGGCACGACCGCGTTGCCCGCCTGCTGCAGCCCGGCCAGGCCGTCGGTCGCGCCGAGCCGGGTGGCCAGCCACGCGCCCAGCGCGATCAGCCAGATCGCCGCGCCGGAGGCCCCGAAGAAGACCGCGGCGATCACCTTGCGGGGCGGGGTGGTGGCGGGCAGGTAGCGCGAGTAGTCCGAGACGTACGGGGCGTAGGTGATGTTGTAGGCCGCGGCCGCCGAGAACTGGGCGAGGAAGGCGGCCCAGGTGAAGGCGCCCGTCGGCGTGGTCGCGGCGGCGGGGGCGCCGCCGGCCGCGCCGAGCAGGACCCCGACCGTCACGACCGTCATCAGCGGCAGCGACAGCGCCAGCACCCCGCGGAACACCCGGTGCAGCCAGTCGTGGCCGAGGATCGCCAGCGCGGCGGCCCCCACCGTCGCCGCGACGACGACCACCGTCCAGTTCCAGCCGAAGGTGCTCCCCAGCCCGTCGCCGAGCAGCACGGCGTCCACGACGTTGAAGGCCAGGTAGGTGAACAGCGTCGCGACCAGCGGGACGATCACGCCGCGGTACCCGAACTGGGCGCGCGACTGGATCATCTGCGGCAGGCCCATGGTCGGCCCCTGCGAGGCGTGGAAGGCCATGAACAGGGTGCCGACGAGGATGCCGAGGGTGCCGGCGACGATCGTCGCGCCCAGCGACAGCCCCAGCGACGGCCCGATGAACCCGATGGGGATCGAGAAGTACTGGAAGTTGCCGCAGAACCACAGCGGCGCCTGGTGCCACAGCTTGCCGGTGCGCTCGTCGTCGGGCACCCAGTCGATCGAGCGGGCCTCGATGAGCCCGGTGGTCCGCTCCGCCATCGCGCCACTCCCTCCCGGTAGCGCGATCCTGGCTGCGTCGGCCGGCGGCCGCACGTCGGGACCGGGACGGCCGCTACCGTGGATGCGTGCCGATGACCGCCAAGTACGCCACCACCTGCGCGGTCTGCGCGTCGAGCGTCACGCCCGGGGCGGAGATCGCCAAGACGGGCGGCCGGTGGGCGCACCGGGCGTGCGCCGACGGGGTGGCGCCGGTGACGGTCCGGTCGGCGGGCTCGGCCCCGACGGCTCCCGACGGCGTGCTCGAGGTGTGGACCGACGGCGCGTGCTCGGGCAACCCGGGCCCCGGCGGCTGGGCGTGGGCGACGCGCGACGGGCGCCAGGACAGCGGCGGTGCGGCGGACACCACCAACCAGCGCATGGAGATCACCGCAGCGCTGGAGGCGGTGCGCGCGCTGTCCGGCCCGCTCGTCGTCGTCAGCGACTCGACCTACGTCGTGAACTGCTTCCGCGACGGCTGGTGGAAGGGCTGGATCGCGCGGGGCTGGCTCACCAGCGCGAAGAAGCCGGTGGTCAGCCGGGACCTCTGGGAACCGCTGGTCGAGCTGGTGGCCGAGCGCGGCGACGTGACGTTCCGCTGGGTCAAGGGCCACTCCGGCGACGCCATGAACGACCTGGTGGACGCCCTGGCCGTGGAGCGGTCCCGCGCGGTGGCGGCCGGTCCCGTGGCAGGCTGACCGGTGTGATCCGCAACGTCGTGGTCGGGCGGGTGCGCCCGGGGACACCGCACGAGGACGTCGAGCGCGCGCTCCGGGCGATGCGCGAGTTCCGGATGGAGGGTGTGTCGTTCCGGCTGGCGGCCGGCGCGGACGCCGGGCTGCGCGACGGCAACGCGAGCTACGCGATCACCGTCGACCTCGCCGACGAGGCGGCCTACCGGGCCTACGACGCCGACGCCGAGCACAACCGCATCCGCCGGGAGCTCTTCGCCCCGATCAGCGAGCACGTCGAGCGGGTGCAGTTCCACCTTCCCGACTGACCGCTCAACCGCCCACGTGCGGGCGGAGCGCCGCGACCAGCGTGGCCCGGTTCGACGCCGCGAGCTTCTGCCGCAGGCGGGCCACGTGCTGCTCGACGGTCTTCGGCGAGATGTAGAGGCGAGCCCCGATCTCCCGGTGGGTCAGCCCGTCGACGACGAGCGCCCCGACCTCCCGTTCGCGCTCCGACAGGCCGGCGTCCCCCGCGCGTCGCGCCGGTGCGGATGCCATCCCCAGGCCCCGGCCCGTGCCCAGCAGCCCGCGGGCGGTGGCGGGATCGGCGCTGCGCGCGGCGGCGGCCCGGCACAGCGTCGCGGCCTCGAGACGCAGCCCGGCGTCGGCCAGCCGCGCCGCGGTCGCCTCGACGGCGGTCCGCGCGACCGGCCCGGTGAGCACGGCGGCCCAGGTCGCCGCCGCCCGGGCCCGGTCGTGCAGGGCCGGGTGCGCCGCGGCCAGGGCACCCAGCCGCTCCGCGACGTCGGCGACCGTGGCCGCGGCGCCGGGATCGGGCGCCACGCCGGGAAGGGCCGCCACCGCCCGCTCGAACCGCCACCACTGCGCGGCGCCCACCGCCCACGCCGGCGAGCCGGCCCGCACGACGGCCGCCTGCACCGCGGCCTCGAGCGTGTCGCGGGCGGCCGGCGCGACCAGCGCGGCGGCGACCGACAGCTCGCCCCACACGTCGAGCAGCAGCGGCTCGACGTCGACCCCCGCGACGACCGGGGCGACCCGGTGCCAGGCCGCGGCCAGCGCGTGCCGGTCGCCCGTCCGGCGGGCCAGGCCGACGCCGACGGCCGCACCGAGCAGCGCGTCGCGCCGCAGCACCGTCGTGACGGAGGCAGCCGAAAGCCCCTCGCGGGCCGACGCCAGATGCCCGGTCCGCAGGTCCAGCCACGCCGCGAGCAGCCGGCCGCGCGGTGTCGGCACCGCGGCGCCGCCCAGCATCGCCCGCGCGGCGTGCAGGTCGCCGCCGGCGGCGGTCACCGTCACGCCCAGCTCGTCCCACCGCTCGACGGCCATCGGGTCGGCGGCCACGGTGGCGGTGGCGAGGCCCGCCAGGTGGCGGGCGGCCCGGTCGAACTCGCCGGTCACCGCCTCCACGACCGTGGCCGTCCCGCGGAGCAGCATCGCCAGGCCGCGGGGGGCCGGATCCGGCACCTGCAGCCGCGCCGCGGCGAGGTCGCGGACGGCGGCGTCGAGGTCGCCGGCGAGGCCCGCGGCGAGGGCGCCCCGCACGCGGGCCCGGGCGGCCGCGGCGCCGTCCCGGGTGCCGGCGACGCCGCGCCACCGCTCGGCGGCGTCGAGGAGGCCGCCGTCGGCGGCGGCCCCGGCGGCGGCGACGGCGGCGGCGCGGCCCTCGG
>DASVUG010000102.1:0-9590 GCA_036387155.1 Pseudonocardia sp.
TGCGAGCCGCACCCCGACGGCAAGACGGTGTGGGCCGAGCTGCGGGTGTGACGGCGGCGGGGCGTCAGCGCCGCGCGCGAGCGAGCGCGGCCCGCCCGACGACGCCCGCCACCAGCACCCCGACCCCGGCCACGACGTCCGCGGGCGGCAGGGTGACGGCGAGGACCAGGCAGCCGACGAGCCCGGCGGCGGCGACGCCCGAGTGCCACCCGCCCCGCGGGAGGGTCAGCGCGCTCGCGTGGGCGACCGCGTAGTAGGTCAGCACGGCGACGCCGGAGAAGCCGATCACGTCGCGCAGGTCGACCAGCAGGGCCAGGGCGACGACGACGGCGCCGATCGCCACCTGGGCGCGCTGCGGCACACGGCGGCCGGGGTCGACCGCGGCCAACCCCCGCGGGAGCTCGCGGTCGCGGGCCATCGCGAGGACGGTGCGCGCGACACCGGCCAGGAGCGAGAGCAGGACCCCCGCCGCGGCGAGGGCGGCCCCGGCCCGGACGAGCGGCGCGAGCGGTCCGTCGCCCCCGACCGCCGTCACCAGCGGGGCCGGCGACGCCGCCAGGGCGGCCGGGCCGACCGCCACCAGCGCCGCGGTGCCCACCAGCGCGTAGACGACCAGCACGATGCCCAGGGCGAGCGGGATCGCCCGGGGGATCGTGCGCTCCGGGTCCCGGACCTCCTCCCCCAGCGTCGCGATCCGCGCGAACCCGGCGAAGGCGAAGAACAGCAGCCCGGCCGCCTGCAGCACCCCGAGCGGGCCGTGCGGGAACCACTCCCAGCCCGTCACGAGACCGGCCCGCGGCCCGCTCACGGCGCCGCCGACCACGACGGCCAGCACCGCCAGCGTGCCGAGCACCAGCCCCCGCGTCACCGCCGCCGTCTTCCCCACGCCGCGGCAGTTGACCAGCGTCAGCACCACCACGGCCGCCGCCCCGGCCGCGCGGGGGTGGGCGGGCCAGGCGTACGCGCCGGCCGTCAGGGCCATCGCCGCGCAGGAGGCCGTCTTGCCGGCGACGAAGCCCCACCCGGCCACGAACCCCCAGGCCGGCCCGAGCCGCCGGCGGCCGTAGACGTAGGCGCCGCCCGACTCCGGGTACCGCGCCGCGAGGCGCGCCGACGACCACGCGTTGGCGACGGCGACGAGCCCGGCGACGACCAGGGCGACCAGCAGCCCCGCGCCGGCGGCCGCGGCGGCCGGTCCGAGGACGGCGAACACCCCGGCCCCGAGCATCGAGCCGAGCCCGAGGAACACCGCGTCCGCCAGGCCCAGGCGGCGGACCAGGCCCGGCTGGTCGGCCATGACGGCGCCGACGGCGACGGCCGCGGCGGCTAGCGGGCCTCGACCCCCTGCCGGGCGGCGAAGGGCAGGTAGAGCAGGGCGGCCACGACCGAGCCGGCGACGAGGCTGACGTCCACCCCGCCCGCGATGCCCGCCAGGGGCCCGCTGAACAGCTGCGCCTGGATCGTCAGCAGGCCGACCAGCGAGCCGGCGGCCCAGGCCACCACGGCCGGCCACGACCAGCCGCCGGTGTACCAGTAGCGGCCCCCGGTGGTGCGGCGGTTGAACACCTGCAGGTCGTCGGCGTCGTAGACGCCGCGGGTGCGCAGGAACCCGATCCCGACGATCACCGCCCACGGGGCGCTGAGCTCGGCGAGGACGAGCAGCGCGGCGCCGATCGCGCCCTGGACGGTCGGCGCGAGCAGGCCGAGGTAGACCAGCACCACGCCGACCACCGCGATGATCGCGGTGGCCCGCGCCCGGGTCGTCCGCACGACCAGGGCCTCGAGGTCCAGGCCCGCGCTGTAGAGCGACTGCGCCACCAGCCCCACCCCGCCGAGCACGGCGAAGGGCAGCAGCGGGACGGCGTACCAGAGCGGCGACTCGGCGGCCAGGCTGACCGGGAAGGGGGCCGTCGGGTCGGTGAACGCCGTCGACACGATCGCGCCGACCGACGCGGGGACGACGAACCCGATCATGAGGGCGAGGGCGGCGACCGGGGCCAGCGAGCGGGCCGGGTGGCGGTCGGCGCGGATGTAGCGGGTCCAGTCACCGACGATGGTGCACACGACCAGCGCGCCGCCGACCCCGACCGTGGCGGCGACGAGCAGCCACGTCGCCCAGAACGTGCCCAGCACGGGCTCGGCCCCCGCGTAGTCCCACTGGATCGAGCCCGAGAACGCGACGGGCATGAGCACCATGAGCGCCCCGCCGAGGGCGAAGATGATCGCGGTGCAGCGCACGAGCCAGCGGTAGCCCCAGATCGCGACGGCCGCCGAGACGGCCGCGACCAGGGCGTACGTCACCGCCTGCGCGGCCGGCGAGTCGGGGAGGCCGAGCAGCCGGCCGGCGACGGCCATCCCGGCGGACCCGCTCGTCCAGACCGTCAGCGCGACCGACACCAGGCAGGTCAGGAGCCCGATACCGCTGCCGATCAGCCGGCCCCGCACGCCGAAGGTGGCGCCGGACGCCGTGGCGTTGTTCGTGGCCGTCCGCGTGCCGAGGAGCACCAGCGGGATCAGCAGCGCGACCCCCACGGCGGTGCCGACGGCGATCGCCGTGATCGTCGCCCACAGGCCGAGGCCGAACCCGAGCCCCACCCAGCCGAACGCGACGGCGCCCAGCCCCACCGAGCCGCCGACGAAGATCACGAAGAACGTCCACGGCGTCGAGGTGCGCTGCTCCTCCGGGATGCGGTCCACCCCGTTGCGCTCGAAACCCCCGCGGTCGAAGCCGGTGCCGGCGGCGTCGTGCCGCGTCCCGGTGCCCACCCGCGACCCGACCGGGTCGACCCCCATGACCGCGTCCTTCCGACGTGTCCGACTCCTCAGACGACCGCGCCGTTGCGGATCCTCACTGCGCGTAGTGCTCAGGGGAACCCTAACGGGCTCAGCGGCCCCGCGGGACCACCGGTGCGTCGGCGAACCCGTCGTCGATGCCGACGAAGCGCTTCCAGGGACCGCCGAGGTCCAGCTCCGGCAGCCGGCGGGCCAGCGTGGTCACCGCCGTCACCGCGACCGCGCGGGCGTGGTGGACGCCGCCGCAGAGGTGGTAGCCCGAGCCCCAGCCCACGTGCTGCGCCGTGTCCCGCTCCGGGTCGTAGCGGTCGAGCGGCGTCCGGTGCGGCCCGGGGAGGTCGCGGTTGGCCGCGGTCAGCCACATCAGCACCTGCTCGCCCGGCTGGACGTCGACGTCACCGAGGGTGAACGGCTCGCGGGCGAAGCGGCTCGCCTGGGGGAACGGGCTGCCGAACCGGACGGTCTCCTCGACGGCGCCGCGGGCGAAGGCGGGGTCGACCATCCGGTGCCACTGCCCGTGCACGACGGCGAGGCCCGTGGCCAGGATGGCCGTGGTCGCGGTGGCCACGGCGCTCACGGAGAGCGCGTAGAGGATGCCCCACGCCTCCCGCTCGCCCAGGCCGCCCGCGCGCACGAGGGCCTGCAGCTCCGCGGCGATGCCGTGCAGGTCCGGGCGCGCCATCAGCGACCGGTAGTGCTCGTCCATGCCGGGCGGCGACGGGGGCGGCCACGTCGCGAACATGTCGCCGGCGGCGAGCTGGTCGGCGACGGCGAACATGACGTCGTCCGGGCGGACGCCCAGCCAGTCGGCCAGGTACCGGACGACCACGGGCTTGGCGTAGTCGTGGTGGAGCTCGAAGGGACGGTCGGCCAGCCCGGCCACGACCCGCTCCGCGACGGCGCGCGCGGCGGGCTGGCGGGCGGCGGCGTCCTCCGGGGTGAACCACGGGGCCATCAGCGAGCGCAGCGCCGCGTGCCGCCCCGGGCAGCCGCTCAGCGTGCGGCGGTCGGTGGCCCAGACGAAGGCGGCGACGGGGTGGATCCGGTCGCGCTGCTCGGCGGTCACCAGCTCCGACACGTCGGAGGTCACCCGCTGCGGGTCGCGCAGCAGGGCGCGGACGGTGCGGTGGTCGTGGACGTGCACCCCCAGCTCGTCGCGGTACGGCGGGATGCTCGGGTCGTAGCAGTGCGGCGGCCGGGGCGAGGGGTCGACGCGCAGGTGCGGAGCCGGGTCGGCAGCCCGGTCGGCAGCGGGGTCAGCGCTCATCCGCCCTCCTCGAGTCCTCGGCGCGCTCACCGTACGTCAGGGGCGGGCGGTGCCGGGACCGAACGATCACGGCACGCCGCACTACGCTCGCGACGACGGTCGGGGCGGCGGTGAGGACGACGATGACGGACGACGGCGACGAGCGCGGCCCACGCGGGATCGACGTCTCGATCCCGCACTCCGCGCGCATCTGGAACTACTGGCTGGGCGGCAAGGACAACTTCCGGGTGGACCGGGAGGCGGGCGAGGAGTTCCTGGCGGTCTACCCCGGCCAGCGCGACAAGGCCCGGGCGTGCCGGCACTTCCTGGCCCGCGCCGTGCGCCACCTGGTGGTGGACCGCGGTGTGCGGCAGTTCCTCGACGTCGGCACCGGGCTGCCGACCGCGGACAACACCCACCAGGTCGCCCAGCGGTACGCGCCGGAGGCGAAGATCGTCTACGTCGACAACGACCCGCTGGTCCTCGCGCACGCCCGCACCCTGCTGACCAGCTCGCCCGAGGGCGTCACCCAGTACGTCGACGCGGACCTGCACGACCCGGCGGGGATCCTCGGCGAGGCCGCCCGGACCCTGGACCTGGACCGGCCCGTCGCGCTGCTGCTGATCGGCGTGCTCGGGCACGTCGCGGACCACGACGAGGCCCGGTCGGTGGTGCGGCGGCTGACGGCCGGCCTGGCGCCGGGCAGCTTCCTGATCCAGTGCGACGGCGCCGACACCGACCCGGCGTACGTCGCGGCGCTCGAGCGCTACCGGGACAGCGGCGGGGTGCCCTACAACGTCCGCAGCCCCGAGCAGATCGCGGCGTTCTTCGACGGGCTGGAGCTCGTGGACCCGGGCGTGGGGCCCATCCCCCAGTGGCGCCCCGAGCCCGGCCCCTTCCGGGGCCCGGCGGACGTCTCCGAGGTGGGCGGCGTCGGTCGCAAACCGTGACGACCGGTAGCCGGTCGGCGCCCCCCGACGTCGGTTCGTCGCCCGCGTCCCCCGCCTGACGGCGGGATCCACCGAAGATCGATTAGTGTCGGTGTTCTTGCACCTGCAAGAACAGTGACGCGGGGTGACCAGAGTGGTCGGTCGCAGATCGGAGTGGAACGGTGGACGACGACCGCGGGCGATCCGGTGTCGCCTTCGCCCGGGCGAGCGCGCTGGGCGGCGTGGTGTGGCGCAAGAGCACGGCGAGCAACCCGAACGGCGACTGCGTCGAGCTGGCGGACCTGCCCGCGGGCGGGGTGGCCCTGCGGAACTCGCGCGCGCCCTCCGGCCCGGCGCTGGTCTACACCCGGGCGGAGATCGCCGCGTTCCTGGAGGGCGCGAAGGCCGGGGAGTTCGACGACCTGGCCTGGTAGCGGCCCGGAAGAACCACTATCCTGCGACGTCGGACGTGACGAACGGCGGCGCGGGACGTGTGCTCCCGACGACGGCGGTCGACGACGACACCGGTCGCGGACGACGGAGCCGCCCGGACGAGGGAGGGTGACGTGGACGCGACGGCACACCGGCGTTCCGCGCCGCTGGATCCGGCACCCCCGCAGGACGGTCCGACCGTGTCCCGGATCGTCCTCGGCACGCAGCTGCGCCGGTTCCGCGAGCAGGCCGGCATCAGCCGCGAGGCGGCCGGCGACGCCATCCGGGCCTCCCACGCCAAGATCAGCCGGCTGGAGCTGGGCCGCGTCGGGTTCAAGGAACGCGACGTCGTGGACCTGCTCGACCTGTACGGCGTCACCGACAAGCAGGAGCGCGAGGCGGTCCTCACGCTCATGCACCGGGCCAACACCCGCGGCTGGTGGCAGCAGCACACGGACGTCCTGCCGAGCTGGTTCGAGATGTACCTGCGGCTCGAGCAGGTCGCCCAGGTCGTGCGCACCTACCAGGTCCAGTTCGTCCCGGGGCTGCTGCAGACCGAGGAGTACGCCCGCGCCGTGATCGAGCACGGGCACCGCAGCCGGTCGGAGGCCGAGATCGACCGCCGGGTGGCCCTGCGCCTGGAGCGGCAGAAGATGCTGTCCCAGCCCGACGCGCCGCACCTGTGGGCGGTGATCGACGAGGCCGCCCTCACCCGGCCGTTCGGGCCGGCCCGCGTCATGCGGGCGCAGCTGGACCACCTGCTGGAGGTCAGCGCGACCCCGAACGTGCACGTGCAGGTGCTGCCGTTCCGGGCCGGGGCGCACGCGGCCGCCGGCGGCTCGTTCACGATCCTGCGCTTCGCCGAGCCGGACCTGCCCGACGTCGTCTACCTCGAGCAGCTCACCAGCGCGGTGTACCTCGACAAGCGGGTCGACGTCGAGGACTACGTCATGATCATGGAGCGGATCACCGTGCAGGCCGAGACCCCGGAGCGGTCGCGGGAGACCCTGCGCCGCCTGCGCGACCAGCTCTGACCCGCGTACCCCCGCGGCCGACCAACCAGTCGACGATCTGCCGCAGCTCGGCGGCGGTCCGGTCGCGGTCTTCGGCGTCGCCGAGGTGGGCCGCGTCGACCAGCCCGTGGATCCACCGCGCCGTCGCCACCGGCGGGAAGGCCGGGCGCCGGCCGGGGAGCGCCGCCAGCCGCTCCAGGATCGCGGTGAGCGCTGCCCGCCGGGTGTCGTCGATGCCGGCCAGGAGCCGGCCGAACTCCGCGTCCCGGCCGCCCTCCAGGTAGGCGGCCGCGGCGAGCCCGGGGGCGAGCGGGTCGGTCACCTCCGCGACGAGGTGGCCGACGACCAGGTCGAGGCCGGTGTCCGGGTCGGGCGCGGCCACCGCCTGCGCGCAGAGCGCGGCGACGCGCGGCACGTCGTCGGCGAACACGGCGTGGAAGATCGCGCGCTTGGTGGCGAAGTAGTGGAACAGCGTCCCCGACCCGATCCCCGCCCGTCGGCAGATGCGGGCGGTGCTGGTGCCCTCCAGGCCGTGCTCGGCGAACTCGGCCGCCGCCGCGGCGACGATCCGGGCCCGGCGCCGGGCGTGCGCCTCGGGGTCGACGGTCCGCGCCACCCCTCAATAGTAGAGCGCGTGCTCTAATATTGGCCGGGGGAGGCCCCGATGGACGATCGACGCCGACGCCGCCTGCTGGTGGCCGGGCTGTTCCTGCTCGCGCCCTTCGTGGGCGAGTTCGTCCTGGGCAACCAGCCGATCACCGCCCTCCCCCTGCTGGTCCTGCTCGCTCCGATGTACGGAGGCGGCGCGCTGCTCGTGCGCGAGACCACCCGGCGCCTCGGGGCGGGCTGGCCGACGATCGTCGCGCTCGCCGCCGCGTACGCCCTGGTCGAGGAGGGGCTGGTCGACCAGATGCTGATGAACCCGGCCTACCTCGACCTGGCCGACTTCAGCGGCCGGGCGCCGATCCCCGGGCTCGGCATCAGCGCGCAGCTCACCGCCGCGTCGCTGACCCTGCACACCGTCTGGAGCATCGGCGTCCCCATCGCGATCATCGAGGCCTTCGACCCGGCCGAGCCGCGGCCGTGGCTCGGCCGGGTCGGCACCGGCGCCGTCGCCGCGGTGTTCGTCGGCGGGTGCACGGCGCTGGGCGTGCTGCAGTACGACGAGTTCCGGTTCCTGGCGACCCCGACCCAGCTCGCGGTGACGGCGGCCGCGATCGTCGGGCTGGCCGTGCTCGGGCTGACGGTCCTGCGCCGCCGCGGGACGGTCGCGCCCACCGGGGCACCCGCGCCGCGGCCCGTCCGGGTCGGCGCCGCCGCGTTCGGGCTGACCGGCCTGTACTGGGTGGTCGACGTGGCCGTCCCCGCGGTCGCCGGCGCGTGGACGGCCCTGGGCTGCTGGGCCGCGCTGGCGGTCGTCGCGGCCGTCCTGCTGCGGCGCGGCGCGGCCCGCCCCGGCTGGGGTCGCCGGCACCGGCTCGCGGTGGCCGGCGGCGCCCTGCTCACCTACCTGTGGGTCGCGCCGCTGAACGCCGTCGCCGTCGGCGTCCCCCCGGTCCTCGCCGCCGTGGGCGCCGCCGTGTTCGGCGCCGCCGCCGCCGCGATCCTCGCGCTCGCCGTGCGGGCCGAGCGCCGCCGGGCGGCCGACGCCCGCGAGCCCGACGCCCGCGAGCCCGCCGCACCGGCGCCGGACGCCGGTCGGTAGGAAGATCCGCAGGCGTGCACGACGGCCCGACGGGTACGGCCACGCACGCAGCATCGAGACGAGGAGTTCGACCGTGCGCGGAGCAGTCCTGCACGCCCCCGGTGACGTGCGCGTCGAGGAGCGCCCCGACCCGACGATCGTCGAGCCCACCGACGCGGTGATCCGGCTGGCGGCCACCTGCGTCTGCGGGTCGGACCTGTGGCCCTACCGGGGCATCGCCGCGGTGGACGGGCCGTCGCCGATGGGCCACGAGTACGTCGGGGTCGTCGAGGAGGTCGGGCGGGACGTCACCACCGTGCGGCCCGGGCAGTTCGTCGTGGGTTCGTTCGTCGCCTCGGACAACACGTGCGCCATCTGCCGCGCGGGCTACCAGTCGCGCTGCGTGCACGCGGAGATGATGGGCGCCGTCGGCACCCAGGCCGAGTACGCGCGCGTCCCGCTGGCCGACGGCACGCTCGTCGCGACCGCGGAGCAGCCGGACGACGAGCTGGTCCCGAGCCTGCTCGCCGCGTCGGACGTGCTCGGCACCGGCTGGTTCGGCGCCGTGGCCGCGGAGGCCGGGCCCGGCAAGACCGTCGCGGTCGTCGGCGACGGCGCCGTGGGCCTGCTCGCCGTGCTGGCCGCCCGGCAGCTGGGCGCGGAGCGGATCGTCGCGATGAGCCGCCACGCGCCCCGGCAGGAGCTGGCCCGTGAGTTCGGGGCGACCGACGTCGTCACCGAGCGCGGGAACGAGGGAGTCGCGAGGATCAAGGACCTCACCGACGGGCTCGGCGCGCACTCGGTCGTCGAGGCCGTCGGCACCCAGGAGTCGATGCTGCAGGCCATCTCGTCCACCCGCCCCGGCGGGCACGTCGGCTTCGTCGGGGTCCTGCACGGGGTCTCCCTGCCCGGCGGCCTGCTGTTCGGCTCCGAGGTGCACCTGCACGGCGGCCCCGCCCCGGTCCGCCGCTTCCTCCCCGAGCTGATCGACCTGATCACCCGCCGCGCCATCGACCCCGGCCGGGTCTTCGACCTCACCCTGCCGCTGGACGAGGCCGCGCAGGGCTACCGGGCCATGGACGAGCGCCGCGCGATCAAGACCCTGCTGCGCCCCTGACCGCCCCCGCCGTCACGGCCGGTCCGGCGGCTCGGTGATCGAGCGTGGCGAGGAAGTCGGTGAACGCGCGGGCGGTCCGGGCGCCGTCACCGGTGGCGTCGAGGTCCATGAGCAGGCCGCGGATGACCGCGAGGACGAGGGTCGCGAGCTCGGGCCGGCCGATGCCGCGCAGGCCCTCCTCCAGCGGCCCGAGCCAGTCGGTCGTCGCGGCCCGGTGGAGGTCGGGCCACATCTGCCTCGCCGCGCTCTCCCGCCACTGCCCGAACATCCGCAGGTAGGGCTGCACGGTGGGACCGGACAGCGACGTCCAGGCGTTCGCCAGCGTGACGGTGTAGGGCTCCCCGGGCCGCACGCGCAACAGGTCGCCGAAGGCCGC
>DASVUG010000103.1:0-12673 GCA_036387155.1 Pseudonocardia sp.
CGGCCGGGTGGTCGCCGAGCTCGCGGGCGAGGAGATCACCGAGGACGCGGTCATCGCCGCCTCGTTCGCCCGGCCGGCGACGACCGACGGGGCCGAGGCGCGCGGTGCGACGGACGGCGCGGGGCCCGGGGCCGGGAGCGCTCCGGCCGGCACGGCGGAGGACGCGGAGAAGGACGCGGAGAAGGACGCGGGGCAGCCCACGCGGCCGTCGAACGGGGTGCCGGCATGACCCGCGCCGTCGAGTCCCGCCCGGATTCCCCGTCCACGCCGGCGCCGCCGTCGTCGGGGCGCTTCCGGACCGGGCGCGGGCCCGGTGGCCCGGCCGAGGTCGGCCAGCTGCTCGGCCGCGGGCTGCCGCTGTTCGCGCTGGTGGTGCTGTTCGTCGTCTGCGCGGTGCTCCAGCCGGGGGTGCTGACGCTCTCCGGGCTCGCGCTGCTGCTGTCGCCGGCGGTGCCGCTGGTGCTGGCGTCGGTCTCGCAGATGGTGATCATCACCCTCGGCGACATCGACCTGGGCAACGGGGCGCTGGTCGGCCTGGTGACCGCGGTGGTCGCGGTGTACCTGGTGGACCGGCCGCTGCTGGCCGTGGCCCTCCTCGTCGGGATCGGCGCGCTCTACGTCGGCCAGGCGCTGCTCGTGCAGCTGCGCGGCATCCCGTCGATCATCGTGACGCTCGGCGCGTCGTTCGTCTGGCTCGGGACGGGCCTGGCGCTGCTGCCCATCCCCGGCGGCACCGTGCCGGCGTGGCTGTCCGGCCTGATGAACCTGACGACCCCGGAGACCGAGAACTACGTCCTGCCGGTGCCGATGGCGGTGGTGTTCGCGGCGGCGATCGGCCTGCTGGCCTGGTTCCTGCTGATCCGACTGCCGTACGGGGCGGTGATCCGGGCGGTGGGCTCGAACCCGGCGGCGGTGCGCCGCGGCGGCTGGTCGGTGCTGCGGGCGCGGATGGCCGGCTACGCGATCGCGGCCGGCTTCGCGATCCTGGCCGGGATCGCGCTGGCCGGGCAGATCTCCGCCGGGGACGCCACCACCACCGCGAACTACACGCTCCTCGCCGTGGCCGCGGTGATCCTCGGTGGCGGGCAGTTCTCCGGCGGCCGGGCCGTGCCGTTCGGGGCGGTGTTCGGCGCCTTCGCGATCTCGCTCGTGGCGTCGATGCTGTCGTTCCTCGACGTGCCGTCGAGCTACCAGAGCGCGGTTCAGGGCCTGGTGCTGGTGCTCGTGCTCGCCGGACGGGTCCTCACCGACCGGGGGGCGACGTGACCGCGCCCGCCGCCACCGGCCGCCGGACCACCCCCGCCGCCTGGGTCGCCGCCCACCCGTGGGTGTGGTCGTTCGGCGCGGCGGTCGTCGCCTGGGTGGCGATCAGCGTGATCGCCGGCCAGGGCCTGCTCGGCACGCTGTCCGGGACGCTCGGGCTCGTACCGTTCCTCGTGCTGACCGGCGTCGGCCAGCTGATGGTGATCACGCTCGGCAACGGGCACATCGACCTGTCGCTGCCCAACGTCGTCACCCTCGCCGCCTACGTCTCGACCGGGATCATGAACGGCGGTACGGGCTCGACGCTGCTGGGGTTCGCGGTGCCGTTCGCGGTCGGGCTGGTCGTCGCCGCGGTGAACGTCGGCCTCGTGCTGGGCCTGCGGGTGCCCCCGATCGTGGCGACGCTGGCCGTCGGGCTGGTGCTGCAGAGCGCCGTGCTGGTCTACACCACCGGCTTCCAGGCGTCGGTCGACCCGGGGCTCGTGGCCTTCACCCGGGCCCGGGTGCTGGGGCTGTCCGTGCTCGGGCTGCTGTGCGTGCTCGTCGCCGTGGCGGTCGGGTTCGTGCTCTTCCGGACCTCCTACGGGCGGGCGGTGCAGGCCGTCGGGCAGAACGTGCGGGCCGCGCGGCTGGCCGGCATCCCGGTCGGGCGCGTCGTGGCGGCGTGCTACGCGATGTCCGCGCTGCTCGCCGCACTGACGGGGGTCCTGCTCGGCGCGTTCAGCACGCCCAACCTCGACCTCGGCCAGCCCTACCTGCTCAACTCGATCGCGATCGTCGTCCTCGGCGGGTCGCTGATCTCCGGCGGCCGCTCCACCGTCACCGGCGTGTGGGGCGGGGCCCTGTTCTTCGTGCTGCTGCTCACGCTGCTCGACGTGCTGGGCGTCGGCGTGGCCCTGCAGAACGTCGTCAAGGGCGCGCTGATCATCCTCGTGCTCGTCCTGGTCGGGGCCGACCGCCGTGAGTGAGAGGCTGGCCGTGGTGGGCGCCGGGGCGATGGGCGGCTCGCTGGCCGCGCACGCGGCCCGGGCCGGGCACGCCGTGACCGTGGTCGACGCCGCCCCCGAGGTCGTCGCGGCGATCCGGGACGGGGGCGTCGAGGTCGAGGCGCCCGAGGGCACGTTCCGGGCCGCGGTCGCCGCCACCGACGACCCGGCGGGGATCGGGGTGGTCGACGTCGTCGTGCTGTTCGTCAAGGCGCAGCACACCGCGGCCGCGGCCCGCTCGATCGCCCCGCTCGTCGGCCCGGACACCGCCGTCGTCACGCTGCAGAACGGCTGGGGCAACGCCGACCGCATCGCCGCGGAGGTCCGCCCCGAGCAGCTGGTCGTCGGCGTCACCTACAACTCCTGCACGGCGCGTGGGCCCGGCCGGGTGGTGCACAGCGGCCGCGGCCCCACGACCGTCGGCCCCTACACCGGGGACGACCTCGGCCGGGCGACGGCGGTGGCCGCCCTGCTCGACGGCGCGGGCTGGGCGGCGACGGCCACCGCGGAGGTCCGCACCGCGATCTGGCGCAAGCTGGTGCTGAACTGCGCGACGCTGCCGACGGCGGCGCTGTCCCGGCTCACCGCCGGCGCGCTGGGCGAGCCCGGGGAGCTGCGCGACCTGGTCGACGCGGTCGCCGCCGAGGCCGTCGCCGTCGCGGTGGCCCAGGGCCTCGACGTCGACGTCGAGGAACGCACCGCAGCCATCCACGACGTGCTCGCCCGTGCCGGGTCGGGCCGCGCGTCGATGCTGCAGGACGTGCTGGCGGGCCGGAAGACCGAGATCGAGACGGTGAACGGGGCCGTCGTCGCGCTCGGCGCGGAACTCGGCGTGCCCGTGCCCCTCAACCGGGCGCTGGTCGCCCTCGTCCACGGCCTGGAACGGAGCTGGTCGTGACCACGCGCATCACGTTCCACGGCGTGTCCTGCTACTCGATCACCTCCCCCGCCGGCCACGTGCTCGTCGACCCGTTCCTCACCGGCAGTGCGAGCGCCGACGTCGGGCCGGACGAGGTGGGCGACCCCGACGTCGTCCTCGTCTCGCACGCGGCGTGGGACCACATGGCCGACGCCGCCCCGGTGGCCCGGCGCACCGGCGCGCCGGTGGTCTGCGGCACCGACACCGCGCTGCTGCTCGCCGAGGCCGGCGTGCCGGAGGCCCAGCTGCGTCGGACGGTGTGGGGCATCCGGGTGCGGGTCGGCGCGACGGTGGTCCACCCGGTGTTCTGCGCGCACTGGTCGCAGGCGACGCTGGCCGACGGGCGGGTGGTCACGGGCACGCCGATGGCGTTCGTCGTCGAGACCGAGCCGGGTGTGTCGGTCTACCACTTCGGCGACAGCGCGATCACCAAGGAGATGGAGCTGATCGGCGCGCTGCACCGCCCGACGGTCGGGTTGCTCGGGGTGACCCAACCGTGGTCGCTGGTCGCGCCGGGCGGCGGCGAGGTCGTCACCGGGGAGATGACCCCGGCCGAGGCGGCGCTGGCCGCGGAGATGCTCGGCGTCCGCTACGCCGTGGCCACCCACTACGAGGACGCCGACCACCCCGACGTCGCCGCGTTCCTCGCGGCCGTGCCCGCGCGCGACACCACGGGCACGCGCGTCCCGCTCGCGCTGCGGCCGGGCGAGACGCTCGTGCTCGACGGCGACGGCCATCGGGTGGAGGCGCCGGACCACCGCGCCGGGCGCCCCGGCCCCGGGGAGGCGTAGTGCGCCTCGTCCGCTACGCCACGCCCGCCGGCGCCCGGGTCGGGGTGCTCCGCGGCTCCCCCGACGCCGCGGAGGTGCTGCCCACCGCCCACACCGACCTGGTGGCGGTGGTCCTGTCCGGCAGCACGCCCGCGCCGACGGGGCCGCCCGAGGTCGGCGTGCGGCTGCTCGCCCCGGTCCCGCGTCCCGGGAAGATCTTCGGCAGCGGCGTGAACTACGCCTCCCACCAGCAGGAGAACCCCGACGCCGTCCTGCCCGACGAGCCCGGCTTCTTCGCCAAGCTGTCCAGCTCGGTGTGCGGCCCGGGCGACCCGATCCGGTTGCCGGCGCCCGACGCGCACGTCGACTACGAGGTCGAGCTCGCCGTCGTCGTCGGCCGCCCGGGGCGCGACATCGCCCCCGCCGACGCGATGGCGCACGTGGCCGGCTTCACGGTGGTCAACGACGTCAGCGACCGCGGCGTGCAGTTCCGGCCGAACCAGATGGTGCTCGGCAAGGGGTGCGACACGTTCTGCCCGATGGGCCCGGCGCTGGTCACCCCGGACGAGGTCGGCGACCTGGCCGGCTGCGCGGTCCGCAGCACCGTCAACGGCGAGTTGCGGCAGGACGCGCGCGTCGGGGACATGATCTTCGACATCCCGACGCTCGTCGCGCACGCCTCGCGGGCCATCACCCTCGAGCCCGGCGACGTCATCACGACGGGCACGCCGGCCGGCTGCGGCACCTTCCGCGACCCGCCCCTGTGGCTGCGGCCCGGCGACGTGGTCGAGGTCGCGGTGGAGGGCGTCGGGAGCCTGACCAACCCGGTGACCGCGGGCCGGCCCCCGGTCCCGGGCCGCCACGGCCCGTAGCATGGCGCCGGGGCGACGGCGGGAGGGTCGATGACGGTGTTCCCGCCGGTGGCGCGGGCGGCGCCGCTCTCCGACCGCGTCGCCGACGCGATGCTCGCCCACATCGTCCGCGCCGGTCTGCGCCCCGGAGAGCGGCTGCCGTCGGAACGGGAGCTCGGCGAGCAGTTCGGGGTGTCCCGCACGGTCGTCCGGGAGGCCCTGCGCTCGCTCGCGGCCAAGGGTGTGCTCACCGTGCAGAGCGGTGCGCCGGCGACGGTCGCGCGGGTCGACGCGGACCGGGCCACCGAGGCCCTCCGCCTCTACGTCCTCGGCCTCGAGGTGGGCTCGGGCGGCCTGGACTACGCGCAGATCGACGACGTGCGCTCGGTGGTCGAGTGCCGGGTCGCCCGGCTCGCTGCCGAAGCCGCCACCGACGACGACGTGGTCCGGCTGGAACGCGTGCACGACGAGTTCCGCGCCGGCGTGCACGACGTGGAGGCCGCCTCCGCGCTGGACGTGGAGTTCCACCGCGCGGTCGCGGTGGCGTCGCACAACCCGCTGTTCCTGCTCGTGCTCGACTCGATCGAGCCGGTGCTGCTGCGGGTCCGCCGCCGCACGCTCGGCGTCCCCGGCCGCCCCGAGCGCGCCATCGACGCGCACGGCAAGGTCCTCGACCGCATCCGGCACCGCGACCCCGCCGGCGCCGAGGCGGCCATGTACGAGCACCTCGAGGAGTCGCGCCGGGCGTGGCGTGCGCTGGAGTAGCGGGTCGGCATCGACGCGCTGGTCGCTCCACACGAGGAGAACAGGTTCACCGCTCAGCCTCGGACCGGGTCGAGGGCGTCGAGCGCCGCCCGCTCGGCACGACCCAGGCGTCGGCGGAGGACCAGGGCGGTGACGCCGGTCAGCACGACGGCCGCGACGAGCACCGCGACCTGCCGGCCGTCGCCGTCCAGCAGTCCGGCGGCGATGCCGTTGCCGTTGTTGGTGCGGTTGAAGACGCTGTGCAGCAGGGCGACCAGCAGCACGCTGTCGCGGGTACCCCGCAGGAACACGCCGAGCATGGGCCGGAAGATCACGCCGAGGGTCAGGTAGGCGAGGAGGGCGACCGCGGCGGACCCGACCGTCACGTCGCCGAAGAAGGCCAACGGCCAGTGCACGAAGCCGAACGGGACGGCGGTGAGGAGGGCTGCGACGAAGACGTTGTGGCGCCGTTCGAGTCGGGACTGGAACACCCCCGCCCACGCCGCTTCCTCCCAGATGTTCACCAGCGCGAAGTTCGCGGCCAGCAGGCCGACCTGGCTGACCACCAGGTCGACGGGATCGGCGCTGCGGGCCGTGTCGCCGAGCAGGAGCGCGAACCCGACGGTCAGCACCGGGAGCCCGAGGAGGACGGCCAGCCACCACCCGGTGCCGACGCGCCAGCGCACCAGTCGCGACACCAGCCGACGCACGCCCGGGCGCCCCTCGACCGCCCAGGTCACGTACAGCCCGGCGGGCAGGAGTGCGCCGAGCGCGAGCAGCAGGCCGGCGAACTCGTCCGGCGGTACCGGCAGGCGGGCGACGACCCCACCGCCCGGGATCACCCGGTGTACCGCGAGGACCGGCACGGCCATCAGGGGGTAGGCCAGTCCGAAGACGATGATCAGGAAGGCGGTGAGCGGGCGGCGGACGGTCCAGGCGCGAACGGCGGAGACCGGCCGGTCGTGGGCGGGGCTCGGGTGCTGCGTCCCGGCGGGTCGCGTGTGCACGGTCATGGCGCGAGTTCGAGGTCGATCGGCGGAGCGGGCCGGCGGGCTGCCCGGCCCGGTGCCGCGTGGGCGACCACGCGCGGCTGCCGGACGGCCAACGCGGCGGTGGCGGCGGCGAGCGCGAAGCCGGCGAACGCCTGCACAGGCTGGAGGACGAACCCCGACAGCGTGAACGTCGCGACCAGGACGGGATAGGCGATCCCGTCCGCGCGGAGGCGGCGGTCCGTGCGCGCGATCGCCGTGCCGAGCACGGCGGCCGACACGATGAGGAAGAACGCCGAGGTCAGCGCGGTGGCGAACAGCGCGGGCCCGTACGCCGTGTCGGCGTTCAGCGCCGGCATTCCCGGGACCCCGGCGAGGTGGGCCCGACCGATGCCCGGCTGGACGAAGGCCGCGCTGCCGAACGCGGCGGCCATGAAGACGTTGGTGACCGTGGTCAGGACGAGCCCCAGCACGGCGGTCCCGGCGGCACGGCCGCGGACGAGGTATGCGGTGACCGCGATGGCGCCCAGGATCGCGGTGGCGGCGCCGAAGATGCTGGCGCCGAGGTGGCTGATCAGGAACACGTCGGTGGTGACGTAGCGCGCGTAGGCGTCGAAGTCCCTGACCGGCGGCTGGTGGGTGACCGTGCTCAGGCCGAGCAGGACGGCGTACAGCGGCAGGGACCACAGGCCGATGCGCGCGGCGCGTTCGGCCACCGACGGCTCGTTGACGGGGATCGGCATGACGATCAGTTCCTCCGGGAGGGGCCGGCGGTCCGCCCGTCGGCCTGGTTCGTGGTAGCTGGCACGTCCGTGCCCGCCGTGGCGGCGGCGGTGCGGATGGACACCGCCCGGATCTGGACCAGGAGCTCGGGGGTGGCGAGGCGATCGACGCCGAGCAGAACTCCCCCGGCCCGACAGCCCGCGGGCAGCAGGCGGCTGCTGACCACGTCCCAGTTCTCGGTCAGCTCGTCCGGGCGGGTCGTGTAGAAGTCGACGCACACCAGGTCGCCCAGCGCGTGCCCGGCGGCGGTGAGCACGGTCTCGAGGTTGTCCAACGCCGAGGCGGTCTGCCCGCGGACGTCACCGCGGTGCAGCACCCGACCATCGGCGCCGGTGGGGACCTGGCCGGCGGTGTGCAGGACCCGGAACGGCCCGGTGACCTCGATACCCCAGGTCCAGCCCTGGTCCTCCTGCCAGTTCCACGGGTTGATCACGCGTCGGTCCACGGCGCCTCCTCCCGGTCGACCGCGGCTCCACTCGGCCGTGAGCCCAGCCTCGGCCGGCGAGGACGGGTGGACCAGGCACGCGTCCCGCACAGTGCTCGCACATCACTCGTACGTTCGGCGGCCGATCTGGTTCGTCCGGATCGCTAGCATCCGACGGGTGGGTGGTCAGCACTTCGGTCCGACCCGCGCGGGCCGGACCCCGCTGGGCGACCGGCTGCGCGCGCTGCGGCAGGCCGCCGGTCTGACCCAGGAAGAGCTCGCGGAGCGCGCCGGGGTGACCGCGCACGCGGTCAGCGCCCTGGAACGCGGCACCCGCACCCGGCCGCACCCGCACACCCTGCGGTCCCTCGCCCGCGCCCTCCACATGTCGGACCACGATCTCGCGCTGCTGCGGGTGGCGGTTTCCGACGTCGGGAACGCGTCCGCGGAAGGGGCGCAGGCCGGTCCGGCCCCGGGTGTGACGACCGCGTGCTGCGGACCGTCGACCGCCTTGCCCGCACCGCCGACGGCGCTGATCGGCCGCGCGCGGGAGGTCGCCACGCTGACGGAGATCCTGCGGCGGGCCGACACGCCGCTGGTGACGCTGACCGGCCCCGGCGGGGTCGGCAAGACCCGGCTCGCCGTGGCGGTCGCCCGCGCCCTCGCCGACGACTTCCCGGACGGGGCCTCGTTCGTCCCCCTCGCCGCCCTGTCGGCGCCCGCCCCGGTGATGTCGGCGGTCGGCCGGGCGCTGGGCCTCGCCGACCTCGACGCCGTGGACGCGCAGGCCGCGGTGGCGGAGCACCTGCGACCGCTGCGGCACCTGCTGGTGCTGGACAACTTCGAGCACCTGGCCGCCGCCGCGCCCGAGGTCCTCGCCCTGGCCACGGCCTGTCCGGGCCTCGCCGTGCTCGTGACCAGCCGGGCTGCGCTGCGGGTGCGGGGTGAGACCGAGTTCCCGGTGCAGCCGCTCGCGCTGCCGGTCGAGAGCCGACCGGGCGTGGCGGCGGTGCTGGGGTCGCCGGCCGGCGCGCTGTTCGTCGCCAGGGCCCGGGCGGTGCGACCCGGCTTCGCGGTGACCGGCGACAACGTCGAGGCGGTAACGGCGGTCTGCCGGCGGCTGGCGGGCATCCCGCTCGCGTTGGAGCTGGCGGCCGCGCGACTGCGCTACCTCGAGCCGGAACTCCTGCTGGCCCGGCTCGACGACGCGATGGCCCGCGACGGCGCCCGCGACCTGCCCGCCCGGCAACGCACGATGCGCGCCACGATCGACTGGAGCTACCAGCTGCTCGACCCCGCCGAGCAGCAGTTGTTCCGCCGGCTCTCGGTGTTCACGGGCGGGTTCACCCTCGACGCCGCCGAGCACGTCGGATGTTGCCCGCTCGTGGACGGGCCGCAGGTGCTCGGGCTGCTCGAGTCGCTCGTCGAGCAGTCCCTCGTCGCGGTGCACCACCACGAAGGCCACCTGCGGTACGGGATGCTGGAACCCATCGCGCAATACGCGCGCGACCTGCTCGAACGGGCGGGCGAGGACGCCGAGGCGGACGCCGCCCACGCCGCGTTCTACCTCCGCCTGGCCGAGCGGGCCGCGCCGGGCTACCAGCGGTCCGAACAGCTCGACTGCCTCGCCCGCATGGACCCGGAGACGGCCAACACCACGCTCGCCGTCGAACGGTCGCTCGACCACGGCGACGCGGTCACCGCCGGGCGGATGTGCTGGGCGCTGTGGCTGTTCTGGTGGCTGCGCGGGCACCTGCTCGTCGGCCGACGGCTCTGCGACGCCGCTCTCGCGGACGATCGGCTGCCCGACGCCGCACGGGCGCGGGTCCTCGCGGCGGCCGGGGCGATGGCCTTCGCGCTCGGCGACAACCCCGCGGCCGGCCGGCTCTGGCACCAGGCCTTCGAGCTCGGCGACGCCGTCGGGGACCGCATCGCGGCAGCGCACACCCTGCCCGGCGTCGGGATCGTCGCCCTCGCGGAGGGAGACCTGGCGACCGCGGAGGCCACCCTGATCCGCGCGCTGTCGGTGACGGCGGACGCGGGGCCGGAAGCGGAATGGCCGGGCGACCTGACCCGCATCTGGCTCGGCACGGTGCGGATGCTCGGCGGCGACTCCGTCGGCGCCGTCTCCTCCATCGAGCGCGGCCTGGCGTCGGCCCGGCGGCGCGGAGACCGCCTGACCAGCTATATCGCCCTCTACAACCTGTCCCAGGCAGCGCTCACCCAGGGCGACCACGGGCGCGCGCGCACCTACCTGGCCGAGGGCATCGAGCTCTCCCGCCAGACCCGCGACGCCGCGAACCTCGCCTACTTCTTCGAGCTGCTCGCGGTGGCCACCACTGCGGACGACCACGCGCCGCGTGTCGCCACGCTCCTGGGCGCCGCCCAGAGCATGCGCGAGGCCGCGGGCGCCGAGGTCTACGGCTACTACCGTCCCGACCAGGCCCTGACCAAGGCCGCGGCCGGACGGGCCCGGTCGACCCTCGGCGCCGACGCCTACGACGACCACGTCGACGCCGGGCGGGCGCTCGACCTCGACGCCGCCGTCGCGTACGCCCTCGCCCTGCCGGTGACCGCCGGAACGTCCCGCTGAGGCGCCGAGGTCGGCAGATGTGCGGCCATCGTGCGGGTGTTGTGCGTGGTACCGGCCCGCCGCCCGGACGACTCTCGGACATCGCCACCCGTCGCGATCCCGGACGGCGGGGACGCTCTCCTGAAGGAGCTCGCGATGTCCCGCGAGGACACAGCGTCGATCCGGCGCCGACCGGAGCACGCCTTCCCGACGAGGTACGTCGTCGGCACGTTCGCGTTCACGTGGACGTGCTGGTGGCTGGCGGCCGCCGACGAGCACGGCGTGATCGCGCTCCCGGTGCCCCTGGTGCTGCTCGGCAGCGCCGGACCGCTGGTCGCAGCCCTGTGGGCGACCGCCCGCGACGGCGGACGCGCAGCGCTGCGCGCTCTGCTCGGCAGGACCGTCCGCTGGCGGGTGTCGCCGATCTGGTACGCGGTCGCCCTCCTCGGACCCGGGGTGGTGTACCTGGCCGCGATGGCGCTGCACGTCCTCGCCGGCGGGCGACCTCCTGACCCACGGGCGTTGGTCGACACGCTCCCGGCCGCGGCAGCCGCGACCGTCTACTTCGTCGTCGTCGCCGGGCTCGGCGAGGAGGTGGGCTGGCGGGGGTACGCCCTCCCCGCGTTGCAGGCCCGCTACAGCGCGCTGCTCTCCAGCACGATCCTCGGGGTGGTGTGGGCGCTGTGGCACCTGCCGCTGTTCTTCGTCCCGTCGGTCGGGTCGTACAGCCTCGTGCCGTTCCCGCTGTACCTGGCGTACATGATCCCGTTCACGATCCTCATCACGTGGGTGTTCAACAGCGCGCGCGGCAGCGTCCTGATCGCCATGGTCCTGCACGGCGCGACCAACGCCTCCGGTGCGTTGATGAGGGCCGTCCCGGAGTACGCCGTGAGGCCCGCCGCGGTCGCGGACGCGGCAGCGCTCACCGAGCGCATGTACCTGCTGCTGACCGTCGTGATGGCGGTCGCCGCCGCGGTGGTGGTGCTCGTCCACGGGCCGCGCGACCTGTCCCGCCGGCCCCGGCAGGTCCTCGAGCCGACGGCCGACCGGCCCCTCGAGGCCGGCACGAGCCGCCCGCCCGCTGTCGAGGCAGGAAAGACCGACCCGGACCGCGCCGGCGACGGTCGGAGCAGATGATGGGGACACCCGCGGGCAGGGCGGGCGGTGGTCGCCGCCTCCTCGCCCGGCGGTCACTCAAGGACCCGGGCGGCGCGCAGTGCGCGAGGGCGCGGTCGGCGCCCCGTGCTGGAATTGCGGGGCGGGTGAGGTCGGAGCGGACGTCGTGAGCCGGGCGAGACCGTCGGCGGCGGTCGCCACCCGCGGCGTCCAGCCGGTGGCCTCGACGAAACGACGGTTGGAGACCCGCTGGCTCCGCAGGAGGAACTCCATCCGGCGGCCGAGGGCAACCCGCACCAGCGGGGTCGGGGGCCGGCGCACCCGGCGGCCGACCGCTTCCGCCAGGGCGTCGGCGAGCTGCGTGCGGGTGGCCGGCTCGTCGTCGGCGACGTCGAACGTCCCGCACAGCCACGGGGTCTCGACGGCAGCGACCAGGGCGGCGGCGGCGTCCTCGTCCCAGACCAGCGGCTGGTAGGCGTCGGCGCGCCCGACGAACGGGCTGACGCCCCGCCGGCCGAGGTCCAGCGCGGTCCGCGTGGCGGCCGAGTGCGGGCCGTAGATGCCCGCCATCCGCAGCACCACCCCGCGGCGGCCGGACACGGTGAACCGGTGCACCAGCTCCTCGGCGACGACGGTCGACTCGAGGACGTCGGTCGGGGCGAGCGGGGACCCGTGCGACAACCAGCGGGCCCCGCCGTCGGCGTAGATCGGCGCGAAGCTCGGGTAGACGAGCACGTCCACCCCTTTGGCGAGCGCGCGGTTGACGAGGTTGCCGGTGCCCTCGACGCGAATGCGGTCGTTCTCCTCCCACGCCGAGCGTCGCCACGCGATCGGGGCCGGTGCGATCCGCGTGGCCAGGTGCAGGACCGCTCTCGCGCCGCCCATCGCCCAGCCGAGCGTGTCGCGGTCGAACAGCGAACCCGGCACGGGGTCCGCGCCGGCAGCGCGCAGGGCGGCGACCGAGGCGGAGGTGTGGGCGAGCGCCCGGACGCGGTGCCCGCGCGCGACGAGGGCGGCGATGGTCGGCAGGCCCAGTGCTCCGGTCCCCCCGGTCACAAAGACGATCATGACGTCACCGCCGCGGCGTGACCGGCGAGGAACTGCCCGAAGGTCGGGCCGCCGGCCCGGTTGTCGGGCGCCAGGTTCGCCCCGGCCCGGAGGCTGGCGGAGAACGCCCCGGGCACCGGCAGCGCGACGACCGGGCGGCGCCGTCCGATCGTCTCCAGGTAGCGGCGGGCCAGGTCGGCGAGCGGGAG
>DASVUG010000104.1:0-5829 GCA_036387155.1 Pseudonocardia sp.
CGCGCCGGGGTCGCTCGCCCCGATGACGGCGAGGTCGACGCGGTCACCCAGGGAGGCGATGGTGATCTCGCCGCTGCGGGCCATCGCGCCGGTGTAGAACGACGCGATCTGGCGCATGTCGTCGTCCGTGGTGCACATGAACCGCGCGGTGTGGACGTCGTCGCACACGAGGACGGCCGAGCAGTCGACGCCGTGGTCCTCGAGCCACGTCCGGTACTCGGCGAAGTCGCCACCGACGGCGCCCACCAGCAGCGGGGAGCAGCCCAGCACACCGAGCCCGTAGGCGATGTTCGCGGCCGACCCGCCCCTCTTGATGGTGAGGCGGTCCACCAGGAACGACAGCGACATCCGGTGCAGCTGGTCGTCGACCAGCTGGTCGGCGAACCGACCCGGGAAGTGCATCAGGTGGTCGGTCGCGATGGAGCCCGTCACGGCAATCGGCACGGGACGCCACCCTACCGGGTGACGGGCACGCCGCACCCCGGCAGGGACGCGCAGGTCACGGCCGGGGTGCGGGGCGTGTGGCTAGTTGAACGAGTCGCCGCAGGCGCAGGAGCCGCCGGCGTTCGGGTTGTCGATGGTGAAGCCCTGCTTCTCGATGGTGTCGACGAAGTCGATCACCGCGCCCTGCAGGTAGGGGGCGCTCATCCGGTCCACGCCGACGCGCAGGCCCTGGAAGTCGCGGAACAGGTCGCCGTCGAGCTCGCGGTCGTCGAAGAACAGCTGGTAGCGCAGGCCCGCGCAGCCGCCGGGCTGCACGGCGATGCGCAGGTGCATGTCGTCGCGGCCCTCCTGCTCGAGCAGGGTGCGGGCCTTGATCGCGGCCTCGGCGGTGAGCTCGACGCCGTGGGTCTCCACGGCCGTGTCGAGTCCCGGCGCTGCGACCGGGGTCGTGGCGGCGGTCACGGTGTTGTCGACGGTCATGGCTCTCCCAACCACGGGTGGCCCGGGACGTGTTCCCCCCGGCGGTCCTCGGATCCCATGATAGGCCGGAGCACCGACGCGACGGTGCCCCGGCGCGGCCGTGAGCCCGACCACGGCGCGGCCCGAGCCGGCGCCCCCCGTCGGAACCGGCGCCCGGCCGTGACCGGACGGAGACCGGTTCGTCCCTCCTGAGCGGTCCTGCCCGGTCGCGCGGCCGTTATTCTGGCGCCCGTGAGCCTGCTGCGCCGTTCCCGGTCGACCCCCGACACCGCGACGGTCCCCTCCGCCACCGGGTCGACGGCGGGATCGACGAAGGGGCCGGCGAAGGGGTCGGCGGGCGGCGCGGGCGCACGGCCGGCCGAGCCGGTGCGCGTCGCGGGGGGCGCGGCCGGCAAGGGCCGCGCGACGCCCAAGCGCCGCGACGCCGAGGGCCGGCGCCGAGGGCCGGCGCCCGCCCCGCCGCGCACGCAGCGCGAGGCGTCGAAGCTGGCGCGGGAGAACCGGCCGGACAAGGAGCAGCGCCGCGCGCAGCGCGCCGAGGAGACGCGGCGCCGGCGCGCCGGCATGGAGCGCGGCGACGACCGCTACCTGCCCCCGCGCGACCGCGGTCCCGTCCGCGCCCACGTCCGCGACCTCGTCGACTCCCGACCGCACCTGCTCGGGCTGTTCATGCCGCTGGCGCTGATCGTCGTGGTGTCGGCGCTCGTGCCGAACCCGGCCTACCAGCGCAACATGAGCCTGTTCAGCCTCATCATGCTCGTGGTGATGGTCGCCGAGGGCGTGTACCTCGGACTCACGATCAACCGCCGGGTGCGGGCGAAGTACCCGGACGAGCAGTTCAGCGGGCTCGGCCTGGGCTGGTACGCCTTCACCCGCGCGACGCAGCCGCGCAAGCTGCGCATCCCCAAGCCGCGGGTCGAGCGCGGGGCGAACCCGTAGCGCCGGTCGCCGGGCGCCCCCCCGTCGGTCGGCGCCTGGTCCTGGGCGGCGCCCGCTCGGGCAAGTCCGGGTACGCCGAGGCCCTGCTGCCGCCCGACGCGCCCGTCCGCTACGCCGCGACGGCCCGCCTGCGCCGGGACGGTGACGGGGACGCGGAGTGGGAGGCGCGGATCGCGGCGCACCGCGCCCGGCGCCCGCCCGGCTGGACGACGGTGGAGGACCCGGACCTGCCCGCGCTGCTGCGCGCCACCACCCCCGGCGGCGCCCCCCTGCTCGTCGACGACCTGGCCACCTGGCTCACGGGCGTGCTCGACGACGCCGGCGCGTGGGACGCGGCCGCCGTCCCCGATGGGGTGGCGGGCCGGGTCGCGGAGCTGACGGACGCCGTGGCGGCGGCCGCGGGGTCGGTCGTGCTGGTGTCGGCCGAGGTCGGGCTGGGGGTCGTGCCGGCGACGCGGGCCGGGCGGCTGTTCCGCGACGAGCTGGGCGCGCTCAACGCGGGCCTGGCCGCGGTCTGCGACGAGGTGCTGCTGCTGGTGGCCGGCCTGGCGCTGCGGCTGAAGTAGCCGCAGCGCCGGCTCCCGGTGCAGCGCTCAGTACGACCGGGTGCCGCAGGGCGTGGGCAGGCCCGCGAGCGTCCGGCGGGCCGCACGGCGGGACAGGTCGGCGCCGCGCCAGTCGTCGGGTTCGGCGAGGCGGGCCGCGATGCCGGCCAGCGCGCAGGACCGCTGCGGCTCCGGCAGGGTCATCAGCGCCGGCACGGCGTCGGCCGAGAGCCCGCCGAGGTACCCGGTGTCGAGCTCGCCGGTGGCGGCGAAGCGCTCGACGTCCCGCTCGGCGACGAACCGCTCGGGGTCCAGCGCGGCCAACCCGAGCAGCGCGACCACGCCCAGGGCCACCATCGGGCGGCTCAGCCCCGCGGGCCGCAGCCGCAGCACGGCGACCAGCGCGAGCACGAAGCACGCCCCCAGCCACAGCTCGACGGTCAGCACCAGCAGCCGCAGCACCGTGAACCCGTAGGCCTGCTGGTAGAGCCACATCCGGTGCCACGCCGACGCGACGACGACCAGCGTCAGGACGGCCAGGGCGGCGAGCAGCCCCCGCTTCGTGGACCGCTCGGCGGCGGTGCGCTGCGGGGCCCACCGGGAGTCGAAGGCGAGGACGCCGAGCGCGAGGGCGGTGACCAGCAGCAGCTGCCAGAAGCCGCTGCGGGCGTACTCGGCGTAGGTGAGGCCGGTCGTGCGCAGGACGTGGTCGTGGGAGCCGAACAACGTCACGGCCTGCACGCCCACGAACAGCGCGAACACCGCCACCAGCAGGCCCGTCGGCACCGCCCAGTCCGCGCAGCGCAGCCGGGTCGGCCGCCGGGCCGCGTCGCCGGGCTCCGGCGGGGCCACCAGGAGGAACCCGACACCGGCGGTGGCCGCCGCGCCCAGTCCGAACAGGAACACCCAGCGGACCAGGGAGTCGGCCTCCACGCGCGGGGTGACGGTCGCGACGACCGCCGCGAAGGCCGCGTCGGCCGAGGCGAGCAGGGGGACGAAGACCAGCAGCACCGCCAGGCCGGCCAGCCCCACCGCCATGGCCCGCACCGACGACGACCGGCGCGACCCGCGCCCGACCCAGGGCAGCGCCCGCAGCGCCGCGACGGCGGGCAGGCAGAGGCTCTCCGGGACCGAGCGGCGCGCGGGCCCGGAGACCGCCAGCGCCGCGGCCGCCGCGGCGCCGAGCAGGCACAGGGCGGCGAGCCACTCGGCGGCCCGGACGGCGACGACGGTGCACAGCGCGACCGCCGCCAGGGTCCAGGCCACGTCCGCGGTGCTCAGCGGGCGGGGACGCAGGGGCCGGGGGCGCGGCGGTGCGGCGGGCGGCGGGGGGTGGGGCCCGGCGGCGTCGGCGGCGTCCGCCGACCGGTTCAGCCGCCACCGCACCACGAGCGTCATCGCCAGGGCCACCGTGGCGGCGTAGAGCCAGCCGGCGCCCGTCGGTCCGGTCGGCAGCGCGACGGCCGTGGCCAGGCCGACCGCGGCCGCCGCACCGAGCAGTACGTCCGGGACCGGCCCCGCCGGCCCCGGCCAGCGCGGGAACAGCGGCGGCGGCACCGTCGCGCGCCGCGATCCGCCGGCGTCCCCGCCGCTCCCGGGGCCGTCGGTGTCCCCGGTGTCGACGGTGTTCCCGGCCTCGGCGGTGTCGACGGTGTCCCCGGCCTCGGCGGTGTCGACCGTGTCGACGGTGTCGACGGTGTCGACGGCCCGGCCGGTGTCCCCGCCCTCCCCCGGCTCGTCGGCGTCGCGGGTCTCCCCGGTGTTCACACCACCACCCCCGGCAGCGTGACGCGGATGCGGCAGCCCGGACCGGCCGGGGGGCCCGGCTCCGCGACGGCGATCGTCCCGCCGTGCAGCTCCACCGCCCACCGGGCGATGGCCAGGCCGAGGCCCGTCCCACCGCCGACGGCGCGCTCGCCGCGGGTGAAGCGGTGGAACACGCGGTCGCGGTCCTCGGCCGCGATGCCCGGTCCCTCGTCGGTGACGTCCAGGATCATCCGCTCCCCCTCGGTCCGGGCCACGACGGTGACGGCGCCGGCGGGCGGCCCGTGCCGCACGGCGTTGTCGAGCAGGTTCACCAGCACCTGGTGCAGGCGGCCGCGGTCGACGCGGGCGACCAGCCGCGGCGGCGTGACCTCGCAGGCGAACGCGACGTGCCGGCCGGCGAGCCGCGCCCCGACCTCCACCTCGGCCACGGCGTCGGCCAGCAGCGCCGCGACCGGGACGTCGTCGGGGTCCATCGCGACGACGCCCGCGTCGATCCGGGACAGGTCGAGCAGCTCGGCGACGAGCCGGCCGAGCCGCTGGGTCTGGCCCAGCGCCGTGGAGAGCGTCGCCGGGTCGGGCGTGCCCACGCCGTCGACGAGGTTCTCCAGCACCGCCTGCAGCGCGGTGATCGGCGTGCGCAGCTCGTGGGAGACGTTCGCGATCAGCTCGCGGCGCTGCCGGTCGGCCGCGGCGAGGTCCGCGGCCATCTGGTTGAAGGCGACGGCGAGCTGCCCGACCTCGTCGCGCGAGGTGGCGCGGATCCGGCGCGAGTAGTCGCCGTGGGCCATCGTCCGGGCCGCGGCCGTCATCGCCCGCAGGGGGCGGGTCATGCCGTGCGCGAGGACCTGCGCGGTGAGCAGCACGATCCCGAGGGTCGTCAGGATCACCGCCGTCGGCGGGAGCCACCGGTACTGCAGCCACAGGTAGAGCGCCCCGGCGCCGCCGGAGGCCAGCAGCAGGACGCTGATCTTGAGCTTGACCGAGCGGAGCGGGTCCAGCGGGCGGGGCAGCAGGTCGGCGAAGGCCGCGGCGCGGTCGGCGACCGTCACGGCCCCGCCGACGCCCGGTGCCGCCGCCCGCGACGGGGGCCGCGCGGTCCCGGTCACCGGGGCACCTCCAGCGCGTAGCCCACGCCGTGCACGGTCCGGATCAGGTCGGCGCCGAGCTTGCGGCGCAGCGCCTTCACGTGGCTGTCGACGGTGCGGGTGCCGGACGCGTGCGACCAGCCCCAGACCTGCGCCAACAGCGCCTCGCGGGCCAGCACCGTCCGCGGCTGCCCGGCCAGGTGCAGGAGCAGGTCGAACTCCGTCGGGGTGAGGTGCGCCGGCACCCCGGAGCGGGTCACCCGCCGCTGCGCCGGGTCGATCTCCAGCTCGCCGAGCACGAGCCGCTGGTCGACGGCGGCCGCGGCGCGCTCGACGCGGCGCAGCAGGGCGTGCACCCGGGCGACGAGCTCGCGCGGGGAGAAGGGCTTGGTCAGGTAGTCGTCGGCGCCGACGCCCAGGCCCACCAGGACGTCGGTCTCCGCGTCGCGGGCCGAGAGCATGAGGACCGGGACGGGCCGGCGGGCGTGCAGGCGCCGGCAGACCTCCAGCCCGTCGAACCCGGGGAGCATGACGTCCAGCACGACCAGGTCGGGCTCGACCTCCTCGGC